>JAILGI010000030.1 GCA_024696885.1 Bacilli bacterium | reverse complement strand
GACTACGTTACTAAAAGAGATGCTGCTATTACTAATGGTACAATTGAGCATCACTATACTGCGGCACAATGTATCGCCGAAACCGATGGAGCAGCCAAGCAATATACCATCAATGATTCAATCACCATGACTATCTTGGATCAAAAGTTCTATAGAGAATCATCCAGTGATGAGAACAATTATTCCGTTTGCACATTATTCACTCATGGTTCTAACCATTATCTCTTTACTGGGGACCTAGAAAAAGATGGAGAGGCTTCATTGGTGGAATTAAATGATTTACCACATTGCCAACTCTTTAAGGGTGGTCACCATGGTAGTAAAACATCTAATACCGATGCATTATTAAGTAAGATTACCCCAGAAGTTGTGTGTATTTGCTGTTGCTGCGGTAATGACGAATATACCGATACTGATGAGAACCAATTTCCAACCCAAATTGCTATCAATAATATAGCCAAATATACCGCCAAGATATTTGTCACCACCATATCACCAGATAACTCAACAAAAGCATTTACATCATTAAACGGTAATATTACATTCAAATGTGATGATGGAGTTACTTACACCGTGACCGGTAGCAATAACTCGGTTATATTAAAAGAAACTGATTGGTTTAAAGCACATCGAACGTGGCCAAGTGATGGAGTATAGAATGAAATATTTAGAAAGAATTAACTCCACAAACGATTATGTAAAAGAACATTTAGAAGAACTAGATGACTTTGAATGTGTCTTCACTATGAACCAATTTAAAGGCAAGGGAAGAACTGGTCACACTTGGGAATCTGAACCATATAAAAACATCGCATTATCCATCTTAATTAAAGATGACAAAATTACTAAAAAATTTGGTTTAGTATCTATCGTTGTAAGTTTAGTAGTCGCGGAATATTTAGAACGTTTAGGGATGGAAGATGTCTCCATTAAATGGCCTAATGACGTCTATGTTAAAGGTAAGAAAATATGCGGAATTCTTTGTGAAGGAAGCTTACCAAAATATATGGTTGTTGGTGTGGGAATCAACGTAAATCAAACAAATTTTGGAGAATTAAACGCTACATCAATTAAAAACGAACTAGATTTTGAAATTGATCCAAAACTTGTCGCTGTTGATATTGTTGATGCCTTTAAATATCGTATGACTTATCTTGGTGACGACTTAGCAGAAGCAGTAGAAGAATATTGCTCTAAAGACTATTTATTAAATAAGACAATTTCTTTCATGCGTAATGGAGAAGAATTAATCGGAATTGCTAAAGGTATAGACTTTGACGGATCCCTTAAAGTTTTATATAACGATACCCTTATTAATGTCTCTACAAACGAAGTAAATATCGTAAGAAAAGCTTAATAAAATCTACAAATCAGGAAGCAAAATAGATGAAATCTGTTTTGTTTTTTTATTATCTCGTTGTTTAAAAAGTTTCATAAATGTATAATATAACGGCTATGTGTTGTAAACACAAAGAGCCTATAGGAGGAATTATATGGCCGAAAAACGTTATGTCTACCCATTCAACGAAGCCTACGGATTAGGTAAAGAGTTGTTAGGTGGCAAGGGTGCAGGTTTGGCTGAGATGAACCACATTGGAGTAAGAATTCCAGAAGGTTTCACCATCACAACTGAAGCGTGTACTCTTTATTATGATTCTGGAAAGAAATTACCAGACTATTTAATCAATGCAATTTATGATGCAGTTAAAGGTATCGAAGCCCAAACTGGTAAAAGTTTTGGTGGAGATCACAAACCTTTATTAGTCTCTGTTAGAAGTGGTGCTAGAGTCTCTATGCCAGGTATGATGGATACCATCTTAAACCTTGGTTTAAATGACACTACTGTTGCTGCTTTAGCTAGAGAAACAAATAACGAAAGATTTGCTTTTGATAGCTATCGTCGTTTCATCTTAATGTTCACCAACATTGCTAAGGGTCATCCACGTACCGAAATGGATAAAATGCTTGAAGAATTAAAAGCATCCAAAGGATACAAACTTGATACCGAAGTTACTGCTGATGAATTAAAAGAATTAGTAGCTAAATATAAAGCTTACTACAAGAAGACATTTGGTGAAGATTTCCCAAGTGATCCAAAAGAACAATTAATTGAAGCTGTCACTGCTGTTTTTAGAAGCTGGGACAACCCAAGAGCCAATGTCTATCGTATGATGAACAATATCCCATATTCCTGGGGTACTGCTGTTAACGTTCAATCCATGGCCTTTGGTAACAAGGGTGAAACTTCCGGTACCGGTGTTGCCTTCTCCCGTAACCCAGGTACAGGTGAAAAGAAGATTTCCGCTGAATACTTACCAAAGGCCATGGATTGAACGTTAACACCAGTACCCCAGGAATATGGGATATTGTTCATCATACGA
>JAILGI010000012.1 GCA_024696885.1 Bacilli bacterium | reverse complement strand
TAAGCATAAGCCAGCGATCGCTAATGGGAGTAAGAACTCTTTTCTTTTCTCCGCTTTAAGTTGGTTATAGTAGAATTCCCACACCATCATGAGGAAGCAGTTAACGAAGTAAATTAACACTAATGCGACACCATAGAAGGCGTGTTCATGAGCGAAGTCATAAATGAATAAGCCAAGGCTGAATCCGGCAAAGCTATAAATTGCAATAAGCATCCAGAAGGACATGAATGTGCAGTATAATCCTCTTGCTTTTGTGACGATTGGACCTCTTGAAGGAACAACGTAAGGTAATTTTTCTTGGAGTTTCTTTAAGTAAACTAAACCAAATACGCCTAATGCGACAAAGATTAAAGAATAGAGAATGGAATCTAATGGGAATAACGCTGATGGGGCGCATTCAACGATTGAGTGATATTTACCAATAATTAATCCAGCGATGATATATAAGAAATTCACACCGGCAAACGCTAATAAGGTAATTGCGTTTTTCTTAATAGATTTAATTCTTCTTTCTTCACTAGCGTTACGGAATAAAGCGTGAAGAAGTAATAAACCCCAAATACTCATAAAGCATGAGAAATATAATGGGAGTGATCTTAATAAATCTCTAATCGCCATGTCGATAGAAGCACAGACGATGGAACCTAAGACATCAGCGAAAGAATATAAAGCATTAAAGAATGTATAAGCAGAGAAGACAAAGAATAGCATTAACACTAAGGAAATGACTAATGATTGGATTCTTTGCTTTTTATCAAATGTGGAAGGAATAAAATTTTCCTTATCAAAAAACTTTTTCATTATTGCCATTCCTCCCACCATGTTTTGTCACCAGATGTAGTTTCGTTAAGGTATAAATGTTCTAATTTGAAATTACCTTGAATGTCATCTACTGCATCGGTAAGGGTAACTAAAGAAGCACCAATTAAATCAAAATTCTCATTAATTTGGTTAGGTAAGGAATTAAGGCCAGACTTCATGTCGGGATCAGTAGTATTTATATCAATATGCGCGTAATATAATTCTTCACCAGTCTTAACACCTAAGCCAAGGAGCATCTTGTTGCCATTATTTCCGGTCATTTCCACTGTCCAGTCGACATTGTGAGCATGACCCATAAATGCACCTTTAAGGTTGTTTTCAATAGCGACATCAATGAAGTCAGAAGCATATTCTTCGCTTTCATTTGCGGCAAAGTCTTCTAATTTAAAGAACATTTGTTTTACAGATGTTGCATTAGCTTTATATTTGGCCCACATCTTATCGTTTTCGTCTTGTGGAATATGATAATAAGCAATGCCAGGGGCGTTATTTTTATGTTGTGCTAACCACCACTGAGTTTGATCTTTACGAATATAATCATAATCTCTAAATGGAGAGATGCTTGTATCAGAGAAAGAAGCACCGGAATCTAAGTTAGCGATTTGCCATTTAACTTCACTGGTTTTTGAACCATCGGAAGTAAGATTAATCATAAAGTTACTACGACCATATAAATCATCATATGTCTCAAAATAGTAGCAATGTTTTGCATTAGCAAATTGTTTAGCTAACCAGTTTGGATTATAAATACCGTGTCTATCATGATTACCCCAAATAGCGGCGTATTGGAAGTTACCATATTTTTCTGATTCTTCTTCCATAAAGTTGATAAAGGAACGAACATGACTAGAGTTAGATAACATAAACATGTCACCTGTTAATTCGACTAAGTCAATCTTATTGTTAGGATCCGCTTTTTTAATGTGGGCTTGCACTTCCTTAAATACCTTATCCAAATAACGTTTGGATGAATAAGTTGATGTGTTAACATTCCAGTGAATATCGGTTAATTGCAAAATGGTGAAGTCTTTCTTGTACTTCATCGCAAAAACATAATCATCTAAATGTTCAGCGTATTTAATTGGCGTACCACATCCAACAAGAGAAACCGATAAGACTGGTATTAAAACAAAGAGTCTTTTAGCTTTCATAAATATCACCTTTCAAATTACTAAAATTATATCTAATTAATTTTTATTTGTTCATTAATTTGTATCCAGTCATTTCTTCGCTTCTTTTAATAATCTCATCCGTATGTTTGTAAGACTTATTCAAAAACTTATTAACTTTAGGATATCCTCTCCAGTTGAAAAGATGGGTTGGACCATAAAAGAGGCCGGATTTACCATAGTTTTCTATTACTCTAGCGATAGATAATGAGCTTTTCCAAAGTGGGTTTCCCATTACTTTCATAAAGCCATCAGTTAAGGCGACGAAGAATTTATTCTTATAAGCCTTAGAGAATAAGGCGGTGCCAGTTACTCCTGGGTGAGTTAGATAATATTGGACATTGCTCTTATCGTTTTCATAAAGATATTTAAAAAGATAAGCATCTAATAATTTGCTATTACAGTAGCGGGTCATACGAGACACTTTTTCTGTGGGGGCCAACATATCAATATTATTCTTGGCCCATTTCGCAGCGATAGAGGATGTAAACACCACCTTTATTTCATGTTTTAATTCATGAAGATAATCTAGTAATAAAGACATGAGAATATATGGACCAAAATAATTGGTGGATACGACTAGTTCTTTATTCTCTTTAATTTGATAAGGTAAACGATATACACCAGCGTTATGGTATAAGACATCAATATCAATCTTTTCTTCTTTAATCTTATTAACAAAATTTTTGATTGATTGCTCTTCACTCATGTCCAACAACATAAGTTTAACGTCAGACTCAGGGAATTCTTCTTTGAGTTTTTGTATTGCTTCTTCCCCTCTTTTTTGACTTCGACAAGCGATGATGACTTTCATTTTCAAATAACAAGCATACCTCGCAGACATAAACCCAATACCGGAGTTGCCACCCGTAATTAAAATGGTCTTACCTTCAACATTAGTAAAATTAAATTTATTTAAATATTTAACCGCTCGTTTATGGATCATTCTGATTACCATTTTATAGCAGAAAAAGTATTTATAATAACCATTTTATAAAAATGGGTATAGAATATTGTTTCGAGGAAAAATTATGAAAAAAGTATTATATGTAGTTTTAAAAAACACACCTAGAGTACATGACATGCTAGAAGAACTTAAAAATGAAGGATATAACGGAACATTAATTGGTTCTAATTCATTAAGACACGCTTTGGATTATTATCCAGAAGAACATACTTTTTTAAATTTAAGACACCTTGAAGATACAGAAAATTCGGAAAGTATTATGTGTATGTTTGTTTGGGATGAAGAAGTTATCAATGTCATCAAAGACAAAGTCAGAAAATACACGAATAACTTTAAGGACATGAAAGGTTTCATGTTCTCTAAAGACGCTCCCGATTTCGAAGGCACATTATAAGATATGGAATTACCGCTATTTGCTTATATCGCTATTCTTTTGTTTGCGGCTTTAATGTCCACAAGACTAATGAAGCTCATCAAACTACCTAATGTTACTGGTTATATTATTACCGGTATCATCATGGGTCCTTTTGTTTTTGGTTTGCTCTTTAATAACTTTTCTTATGAAAATATCAAGGAAAGCGCTATATATACTCATGTTGAGAGCATCAAATGGGTATCCACGATTGCTTTAGGTTTTATCGCTTTTTCCATTGGTACATCATTTAAATTAACGGTATTAAAAACGGTTGGTAAAAGGGTTTTAGTCATCACTTGTTTAGAAGCTCTTTTAGCATCTGTTTTTGTAGTATTGGCTTTAGTGGTAGCGCATTTCATTGATGAGACACGCGTACCTTGGGAGTTGGTTTTAACTCTTGGCGCGATTGCTAGTGCAACCGCTCCGGCAGCCACTTTGATGGTTATAAAACAGTACAATGCAAAGGGACCGTTAGTTAATACACTTTTACCAGTTGTGGCATTAGATGATGCAGCAGCATTAATATTGTTCGCTATTCTATTCCAAATTGCTTTAGCAATAGCGGGTGGCAATTTATCACTATATAGCATGCTTTTAAAACCACTGATTGAGATATTCCTCTCCTTATTAGTGGGATTAGCGATAGGTTTCTTAATTAGCTTTATGAACCGTTTCTTTAAATCGAGAAACAATCGTTTAATATGGACTATCTTTTCTGTTTTCTCAGCAGTTGGTGTTTATTATCTATTTAAGCAACCTCAATTAGGTGGTTTTGAACTTAGTTCATTGCTTATGTGTATGATGGCGGGCGCTATATACACAAACGCATGTAAAGATAGTAATAAAACGCTCGATGTATTTGATCGTTTTACCGCGCCTATTTATATGATGTTCTTTGTTATTTCTGGAGCGTCACTAGATTTAACTATTTTCTTTAATGGCAATGGTTTGATCGTTGCTATTATCGCACTTGTCTATATTGTTTTCCGTGTAATCGGTAAGTATTTAGGTGCCCTTACAGGTGCATCCATTACGCATTGCGAACCACAAGTTAAAAAGTATTTAGGTTTTACTTTAATACCTCAAGCAGGTGTGGCGATTGGTTTAGCCACCACCGCTAATTATTTATTCACCGCTAATGAGGAAACTAAAGAGGTTGGCGGATTAATTATCGCCATCGTCTTAACGTCTACTTTGATATATGAATTAATCGGTCCGCTTGTATCAAAATACGCACTCAGTAAAGCGGGCGAAATTGAAAAAACAAATTAAAAAAAGATATGCTTTTGCATATCCTATTTTTCTATATTATCTTCGTTTTTGAACAATGTTTTTATATTTTGATATGGGCCAAATAATGACACAATATCACCCTTTTTAAACACACTATCTTTGCTGATTGGATGGTATTCATCATTTCTTTTGACCATAACCACCATAATGCCGTAGCTTTCTTTCAATTTAGCGTCGATAACTTTCACGTTTTCAAATTGCTTTGGAACTTCTTCTAAATAAACTTCTACTAAAGCGTTTTCACCGTAGTTAT
The DNA here is from genome assembly GCA_024696885.1 of Bacilli bacterium. GTDB lineage: Bacteria > Bacillota_I > Bacilli_A > RFN20 > CAG-826 > CAJOLV01. The sequence continues at coordinate 3,693 of JAILGI010000012.1, read as the reverse complement.
TAATAAGATTAATTTCATTTGTTTTATCAATGTCTTCTTTTGATTTATCTTTGCTAACAGAGTACACGAATGCTTCTTTAATATCATTGATTAAACCATAGATGACTATGACATCACCTTTTTTAAACATGGTGTCTTTACTAACATCGATCACTCTTGAATCTCTTTTAATTGAGAGAATATTAACCGCGTATTTTTTTGTTAATCCCATCTTAGAAAGGGAGACTTCATTCATTTCATCAGGAACAATATTTAACACTACTTCTACGATTGCGTGTTTACCTTGTAAGTCTAAGACATTCAAGATGTTGGTTTTCTTATTTTTCTTTGACATCTTAATCGCGATACCCTCTAAAAATCTTTGGAAACGTCTATTAACAGGAGGGATTTTTAAGAACAGCATTAAGAGAAATAACGCTGCGGTGACATATAAAACAATGAAATACCATTCGGTAAATGTGGGATTATCAGTGCTCTTATAAAGGGTAAGAGAAATAACGACGTTAATTAATAAACCCATAAAGACAACAGAGAAAATGTGTCCTGTATAAATACAGGCTAACGCTATTTTTCTTCTCTTATCATCTTTAGCGATAAGTTCAGATTCTGCGGTGGTATATCCTGTTCCAGTAAATAAAGAGGCAACTTGGAATCTAATTTTACTGGTGGCTAATCCGGTTAACTTAAAAGCCACAGAGAAAATTTCTATCATAAAGAGATAGACTGTGACAACCGCTAAGACAAGTGATAAGGCTAACCAAATATTCATAATGCTTAATTCTAAACGATTTTTATTTTTTTACACGTAAAAAATTTTATTTTGCTATTAGAACTGATAAATATCTTTGTATTTATTATTCAAATATTTTAAAAACGCTTTTGGAGATAATGATTCACCGGTCAATTCTTTAATCCATTCTTTAGGAGTTAGAACATTCGCGTGGATGAATACATTTTCTTTCATCCATTTATTAATCGTAGTGAAATCACCTTTTTCTAATAAAGATCTGAATGGGATTTCTTTTTCCATTCTCTTGATATACATCGCATTATAGCAATTACCTATCGCATAGCTTGGGAAATAACCAAATCCACTTGACCAATGTACATCTTGAAGAACACCTAAAGAATCATTAGGAACACCCACACCTAAATAGTCTTTATATAATTTGTTCCACATCGCTGGGATATCATTGACATTGATTTCATTATTACAAATCATCTTTTCCATTTCATAACGGATAATGATATGCAAACCATATGTTACTTCATCCGCTTCGGTTCTAATTAATGATGGTTTAACTATGTTAACCGCTTCATATAATTCGCGCTCACTGATGTCCTTAAATTCATCAAAAGTTTCAATGAATTTAGGATAAATGAGATGGATATATTCTTTACTTCTGCCTACGATATTTTCATAAAAACGAGAAACTGATTCATGCATACCATTTGTGATTTCATCATTGATAAAGTGGTCATAGTCTTCATCTCTTTCGTTTTGCATAAAGATGGCGTGACCACCTTCATGAATAACAGAAAAAATATTGGAAAGCACCATATCTTCATGATAATGCGTGGTTACTCTGGCATCATTTTTAGCGATATCAGAAGTAAATGGATGCTCGGTTGTGGTTAAAGCACCACGATTAAAATCATAACCATTGAGTTCTAATAAATATTTGGAAAATGCTTCTTGTTTATAAATAGGAACATTACGATTTAAAAAGTCTCTTCTAATTACATGTTTGGAATTCTTAATCTTGTTGATAAGTTCAATTAATCCCACTTTTAATTCATTAAAGAATGGGTCTAAATCCTCTTGAAGCATTCCTTTTTCGCAATCATCCAAAAGATTGTCATAGTATTTTTCTAATTTGTTTTCTCTAAGGTTCACCGCCACTCTTTGTATATCGATTACTTCCTTAAAAGAGTCTTTAAACAAGCTATAATCCTTTGCTTCTTTAGCTTTTAACCAATTGGAGTATGCACGTGAGTAGATGTTAGACATTTTCAAATCTAATTCTGGTGTAATATTCTTCGTTTTAGCGTAGTTTTCATACCATATCTCCACTAATTTGACATCAAGCGGATCGCTAATCTTATCTTTGTTTTGATATAAATCTTGAATTAATCCTTTAATCTCATCGGAATGGGAGAGTTTGAAATGTTCATTGGAAAAGAAATCCAGGATATCACCTTCGTCATCTCTTGCTCCATTAGGAACGATGGTTTCAAAATCAAAATACATAATTCCCAGAGCGTGTTCGTATTTTCTTAATAACGCTAATATTTCTTTAAATCTTTTTAGTTTGTTTTCCATTTTCTTCACTCCTTTTAATTTGCGCCAAACAGTAACGCTGCAATAATGAGTAATTGCTTTTTATTTAATGAGCCTGTTGTCTCATATTTTTCTGACAAATCGTAAAGTGCGATATAGTTACCACTTATGGAAGCATAGAATCCACCAAAAACTTTATTGATGTTGCTTCCCGATATTTCATATAAATATCCACCGAAAGCGGATTTAATTCTATCCCCATTAATTTCAAATATTGGACCACTATCTTCTTGATTTAGCATATTGCCTTGGAGGCGATAATACGTATTACTACGCATATCAAGAATTCTATTACCTGTTACTCTTAAAATGGGACCATATCCAACTTTCTTCACATATATATCGTCAACGTCATATATTGAATAACTGCTGCGTTTATAAGTTGTTTCTTTATGTTCAGAAGTGGTTTTATAAGAAGGCTTTTCCTCTTTCTTAACTGGTTGAGGTTTAACTTCTTCAATGGGTTTAGGTTCTTCTTTTTTCATAGATAACTGTATGTTTTCCCGCTTATTTTCCTCTTTTTTATTCATGCTTAATAAATACAAAACAAGGTAAATAAGGAACATGACAATGCCTATTATGAGGAACACTAACGACAAAACATTGAGTTTGTTGTTGCGATTAAAATGATAAAAAAGCATATAACCACCGTAGATGGTCAGTACACTAGCAAGAGTAAGATATGTCCAATTAAAATATTGTCGTCTCATAGTTTAATTGTAATATAAATATTTACAAAGTATAAGAAAAGGTGGTTATTGTTTTTAAAGAAAAAGGGACTAAAAAAAGGTAGTTTATACCTTATTATGTCTTTTTAATCTTGGCGATTGTCATTCATTTAATTATTAATTTGACACTCTTAGAACAAAGAGAACTGAATCGTTACTCAACCTTAGATCATTTAAACTCTTTTTAACTGCGGTTTTGCTTTTCTATATAACAGATTTGTTATGGGGTATTTTTGATGAAGTGACATGCTCCCAGCACTTATAGAAGTGGGAGTATGTCACTCTTCTTTTCTTTGTTTAAAAAAGAAATATCCACATAGCAATGACATGCCAATCAAACTTATTGCTATTAATAAGTTAGACCCATTGGTGGTGTTTATAATAAGCACGCTATTGTTGTTAGCTGCTAATTGGTTACTATCATTTAAAGAATCGCCATTTTTACTAGCCCAAGTAGAAAGCCTTGTCCATTCAGTTAAATATGCTGAATTAGAGGTAAATAAGCTTCTTTGGTGTGCGTTTAAAGCGTTGAACGCCGCTTTCGCGGTTGCATAGTAATGATGCTCATCATCTGAACAATAACCAAGATTTTGCACGTAATCCATATGCATATAGTTATTGATA
>JAILGI010000001.1 GCA_024696885.1 Bacilli bacterium | reverse complement strand
CACCTGGGGTAATTCTGTGGGTTTAATTTTCCAAGAACCTTCTGCGGTCGTCTATGGATATGGATTTGGCATATTCAGATATATTGTTCGCAATACAGGCAGTTTAGTTTTCAGTGCCCACAATAATGTTTTAGAAATATTCGGTTCTTATGGTTTGATTGGCGTTACCTTGTTCTTATCTGTAATGGTTTATTTCTTAATCATTTTGATTAAGATTTTGAAAAAACGTTACTTTAGATTTGGTTTTGCTTATTTAGCATTCGCTACCACAATTCTTTTATGTGGAATTATGGAATCCTTTGGATTCTTTGTTGGAAACACAATCGGAGTGTTAGAAACATTCCTTATTTTGCTCCCACCTTTATTCTTCTACCAACGCTTGAAGAATGATGAACTCGATAAGGAAATTTTATCTTTCAAAACATTTAAGGAGAGACCACAAGAAGATCGCTATTTAGGCGCGATTGCATATAGTTTAGTGGCTATTTTCACAATGGTATTAAGCGCTTTAATCATTTATTGCGTTAACTTTAATGCCGATGTTGTAATGTATCTTTCCTTTGCTTTAGCGGTAGTGGTAATTTTTGCCTTTACAAAACTTTATTTCTTCAGCAATCGCTTAATCAAAAAGAGAAAATTTAATGTGCCAATATACATGCTTTTAATACCGCTTGATGAAATTGCTTTATCTACAAGCTTATTGGCTCTTTTGAATCACTTTACTCATAACAAAGTTCTCGGCGTTATCGCTGCCTCTACTTTATATTTAGTCATGTCTATCGTGACTCTCGTTATTTTTATAAAGAAAGGCAACAAGAAATTCAAATCCATCTTCTCAGAACAAATGGAATATCTATTCAAGGATCATTGGATTAAGAAACTCGTATTATTCATTCTTTCAATTGCCTTGTCCCTTGTTTTAGCGTTCACCATTCATCCTGACGCTCTTCAAACCATTGCTATCGCAATAATGGTGGGAGTGACTTTCTTATGTATTTACTATATGTTTTCAAAGAAAAACGACGATTATGTTATCGTTACTATAAGCGATGAAATCATCGCTAAACATCAAAAAATGATTAAGGAGGAGAAGCTTTATGGCCAAAAGTAATATCAAGATTATTGCTCAAAACAAAAAAGCCTCTTTCAATTATTTTTTGAGTGAATTCACAGAATGTGGAATCGCTTTAAGAGGCACTGAAATTAAATCTTTAAGAGTTCATAACTGTAACCTAAGCGACTCATATGTGGTTATTCGTAATGGTGAAATGGAAATCATTAACATGCATATACCTACATATGAGCAAGGTAATATTTTTAACCATGATCCTTTAAGAACAAGAAAACTTTTATTGCATAAAAAAGAAATTAGATGGTTTGCTGATAAAGTCCAAAGAGGCGGATACACAGTAGTGCCTACGAAAATATATTTTTCACATGGTTTTGTTAAAGTTGAAATTGCTTTAGCAAAAGGTAAAAAAGCCTATGACAAGAGAGAAACCATTAAAAACCGTGATTTAGAACGCGAAATGAAAGGACGTAATTACGATGATTAATATTGATTCCCTCATTTCCATTCGTAAAACTGGCGATTATCAAAGAGATAATTATGATGCTTTTTTAAAGAAAGTACGCTTTTCTTTTGATATTCCATCCATACACATCACGGGCACAAATGGTAAAGGCACAGTCTCTTCCTACATTGCCTCTATTTATCAACAAGCTGGTTATAAAGTTGGTTTATATACTTCTCCCGCTCTTAATGAAGTCAATGAAATGATTAAAGTTAATGGCGTTAAAATTGACGATAACTATATTAAATCCTGCATAAATGACTACAAAAAAGAGATTATTAAGTACGAGCTATCAAGCTTTGAAATACTTACGTTTGTGGCTTTTGACTACTTTAAAAAGCAACAATGCGATATTTGTGTCATTGAATGTGGAATGGGCGGAGAAATAGATGCTACAAATGTATTTACACCAATCCTATCAATCATTAGTTCAGTTAGTCTTGAACACACAATGTATTTAGGCAAATCAATCTCAGAAATAGCCCTTCAAAAAGCGGGCATCATCAAAGATGAAGTCCCCGTATTAATCGGTGAATTACCTGAAGAAGCAATAAATGTTATTTCAGAAGAGGCAAAAAACAGAGAAACTCATGTATATTCCGTTGCGGAATACCATAATGCTAAATTTTCAAATGAAGGTTATAAATTCACATACGGAACATTAGAAAATCTCTTCATTAAATCTCATGCCCTTTATAGCATTAAAGATGCTTGTATTGCCTTAGATGCTATTGAAATATTAAAAGAAGAATATCCAGTCGATGAAGATAAGATTCGCCAAGGATTGGAAAACGTTTTCATGCCTTGCAGAATGGAAATTTTAACAAAAGATCCATTAACAATTATTGATGGTGGTCATAATCCTGAGGCAATAGAAAAAGTAGCGAAATCCCTGTTAAATGATTTTTCAGACAAGCCAATTCACGCCTTATTCGCTTGCTTTAAGGACAAAAACTTAATGGCTATGTTGTCATCTCTAGGTGCCTGTGTAGACAGTATTACATTGACGACATTTGATCATCCAAGAGCGAGAGACGAAAGCGATTATTTCCTATATTTAAGCGATTACGAGTTCTTTAACGAACCCTTTGAAGCATACCATCACTTAAAGGAACTTTATCCTGAAGATTATATCATTATCATCGGCTCATTAGCGTTTGCTGCATTTATGAAAAGAGGGTTAAAAAATGAATAATAAAGTACTAACTCCCACAATTAAGATTACATTAGCTGCTTTATTTATTGTTTTAGCGATGATTTGTCAAAAATTGCTCGCTTTTAACTATGTTATTCCATTTTTAAGAATTTCATTTGCTGGACCAGCGGTTATTATTTTCGCATCCGTTTTTCTTGGCCCTTGGTACGGATTAGCGGTTGGTATGTTCTCAGATATTCTTGGTTATTTTATCTTTGATCCGAGAAACAATTCATTCTTCCCTCAAATCACGTTAATATATGCCCTTCTTGGCTTTGTTTCCTATTTTATCTTCAAATTCGTTATGAAATATTTTGATGAAGATAACACAAAAATCATTTATACAACTCTTTTAGTCATGGCGGTCGTTTGCTTACTTTTGGTCGTTTGGCTTCTCCCTTCCCTCGAATTATATGGAAACGTATATACTCTTCAAATCTGGGAAAAGGCACTGATAACTGTTGGTTTACTAGCGTTAACGTCTGGACTATGGGCCTTTACTTTTTTATATTCTCGTAAAAAAGAAAGACGCTTTAGTGTGTATAAAGTCTCGTACGCCCTTCTTTTAATTGAAGTGTTTGTTATGGTTCTATTTGGCACCACGATGAAAGGTTTAGCCTTTGGCTTCTCCATTTATCCAGTTATCCTTTTGTGCCAAGCTTGTGTTTTATTTATTAATATCCCATTGAATACTGTTTTCATTTCTATTTTGACGGATATCCTCAAAAGAAAAAAATATGATGTTCCAGGTATCTAAACTATGCTATTTCCCCTCTTAATTGGCCTTTTATCGTTAAATTATAACCCTCAACCAATGCGCGTTGATTATTCCTCCATGCTTGATATTCAAGATGGTGTCTTGGTCGAGGTTTTAGATAAGACTGCTGAGGAAATTCGAATCTATAAAGAAGACAATGTCACTAAGATTGGCCCTAATGCTTTTGATGGTTGTTCATTTACCACCATTATGGTGTCATCCACTGTTAGAGAAGTAGAAACTAGTTTTCCCAATGGAACTATCATTAATTACACAGGTGCTTTTAGTGACATTCAGTTTAACGTAGGCGATTTAACTACGTATGAATATGCCTGTGATGAAGGATTTTTAAACTTCTGGGCATCCTATATCCGCCCCAATATTGATGGCTCCATTTGTGATGTCACAAAAGCAAATTATGAGAAAATGATGGGGCTTTACGCTAATTTAAGCGATTCTGATAAAGAAATAGTTAATCAAATTGAAGATGGAACTAGCACAATCAAAGACAGCATCAAATTCTTAAATGATTATTTCTCCCCAACTGATGATAGTAAGAAAACCCAAAAAGAGATAGCAAGCACCACAATGATTACCATTATTTTAATCATCGCGGCGTTTGGTATGACCTCTATTGGCGTGTTCTATTTCCTGAAAGATAAAAACATCATCGAATAGTTATCTTTTTTCAACAAAAGAAAAAAGTATTTACAACCATTCGTGTGCGTGTTAAAGTGATATGGCAAAATTGAGATAGTGAGGTTGAATAAAGATGAGAGAAAGAGTTCTTTTAATTTGCGAAGAGTGCCTCTCTAGAAACTATACAACCACTATCAAGAGAGAAGAGGGTAAACCCCTAACAATCAAAAAATTTTGTCCCACATGTGGAAAGCACACATTCCACAAAATAAGCAAATAGGAGGCTTATTTATATGAGTGTTAAAAGTTATGCGAAAGGCGTTGTCAAAGAAGGCAAAAGAGTTCGTTGGCCAAAAAGAGAAGTGTTAATTCCTTCTATTATTGTCGTCGTTGTTATTGCTGTTCTTGCTGCCTTGATATTATTTGGCGAAGATGCCGCGGGCAATAAGTTAATTCAAATTTTAAAAGATGCGTTTAGCTCTATGAAATAGTGAGGGTACTTTTATGAGTGATGAAATGAAATTTACTGATACTACTACTGATATTTCCGAACAAGGAAATAAAGAACAAAAACTCGGTGAAAAAGCCTGGTACGTTGTTAATACCTATTCCACACACGAAAGAAAAGTTGCTTACAACTTAACTAAACGTGTTGAATCCATGGGTTTACAAGACTTAATTTCCCGTATCGTTGTTGCCGAACAAGAAGTCCCAGTTTTAAAAGATGGACTCCCAACTGGCAAAACAAGAATGAAAAACCTCTATCCAGGTTATGTCTTCGTGGAAATGATTATGACTGACTACGCATGGTATGTCGTGCGTAATACTCCAGGTGTTACCGGTTTCGTCGGTTCCTCTGGTAAAGGTACAAAACCATTCCCAGTGCCACGTGAACAAGTTGAACCAGTCCTTAAGAGAATGGGTATGGTCGATGAATCAATGTACGAAAGATACGCTGATGGTGATCCAATTAAGATTATCCGTGGTCCATTCGAAGGTACCGAAGGTAAGATTTTATCTATCAACCGCGATACTGGCTTAGTGGAAGTGGAAGCTATCTTCTTCGGAAGACCCACCAAAGTGGAAGTTGACTTCTCTGAAATCGAAAGAATCTAAGCATAATATGCAAACAAAAAAGAATCGGGAAATCCGATTCTTTTTCATTATATGAAATACTTATTTGCCTTTCTTACCATTGACAGCTTCACGGAAGGAACGAATTTCTTTCATTGTACCGACAACGAAGCATGTGTCATCTGGGAATAAGGAGTCATTACCACCTGGAACAAATGATTTACCATTTCTTGTAATTAAGACGATGCTAACACCATGCTTGTTCTTTGGATTTAACTGCATCAATGTTTCAGGAACAAATGCTGGGTTGATTAAGATGGAAATAACGGAGTATTTATCATCTAGTTTATAGAAGTCACGATAATCGATATTACCTAATCTATTTGCTAAAGCAACACCTGCGGCTTTTTGAGGAGAAATAACTTCTGTCGCACCTAATTTCTTTAAGATTGGAATGTAATAATCATCATCCGCTCTCACGACGATTTGCTTAACGCCTAATTCACGTAAAACAACTGTGGTTAAAACACTGGCTTCTTTGTTGCTTCCAAAGGCCACGATAGCCGCGTCAACATCTTTGATGCCTAATTCCTTTAAAGCTGTTTCGTCTGTGGAATCTGCGACGAAAACGGTGGAAAGAATGCTAGACATCTTTTTGACGCATTCTTCATCGGAATCGATTGCGATAACATCGGTGCCGTTATCCACGAGTTCCTCAACAATAGAACGTCCAAATTGTCCTAAACCAATAACTGCAAATGATTTCTTTGCCATAGAGTTAATCTCCTAACCGACTAAAAAGTCCTCTTCAATATATTTAAAATGTCCGACTTCAACGTTATTTTTGAAGACTTGGAAGAAAGTCATAGGACCTAATCTTCCTAAGAACATTAATACGCACAAAATAATTTTACTACCAACACCTAATAAAGGTGTAAGATTTGCGGTCAAACCAACTGTACCAAACGCTGAGAAAACCTCAAAGAAAGCGCGTTCGGTATTAACGCTTGCGTTATTTCTTTCAAATGTACTAACACCCACGAAAGCAAGGGAAATAACGAGGATTGCAATAACCATCAATGTCATACCTTTTAAGATGGTGTTAGATGAATATTCACGGTTGAATGAAACAACTCGTCTACCCTTTAAGTGAGAGAAGATAGCGACGAAAACAATAAACACAGTCGTTGTTTTAATACCACCAGCGGTGGATAATGGTGAACCACCAACAAACATTAAGAAGCAACTCATTGTTCTTCCCGCGGTGCTTAAAGTATCCTGATCAAATGTTGCAAAACCCGCTGTTCTACAAGTAACTGATTGGAATAAAGCGTCAAAAACGCTAATCTTCACAGAGCCAAATAAACCATCAGTTAAATAGAAAATAAGCCAGCCTGATAGTAATAAAATTGCGTTCGTTGTTAAAACAATCTTGGTGAAAGCACTGAATTGTTTCGCGGATTTTTTGAATGAAAATACTTCTAAGATAACAAGGAATGATAAACCGCCAACAACGATAAGCACCATGATGTAACTTAAATAATAATAGTAAGCCCATGTGGTACCTTCTTTTAAAGTACCCAAAATAGTGGTGCTATCAGCGATTAAAGAAGTGCTTCCAAATGTATCAAATCCAGCGTTGTTGAACGCGGAAATAGAGGTGAATAAACTGGTCCATAATGCTTTACCAATATTGTCCGGATATAGGATAAAAACAACAGGTAATCCTAAGAGGAATCCAATACTCTCACAAATAAGGGAAATAACAACGATTTTACGCACGAATTTCACTACATCTGCGAAGTTTGTGGCGTTTAATGCTTGGGATAAAAACACCCTATCTTTGAACTGTAATTTACTCTTGAATAGTGTCACAACGAAGGTTAAAACTGTAATAAATCCAAGACCACCAATTTGGATCATGATGAGGACGATAATTTGTCCTGTTAAAGTCAGGGTATTTCCAATGCCTTGAGAGAAGGTACATAATCCGGTCACACATGTCGCAGAGACCGCAGTGAAAAGACAATCCAAATAAGTCACATGAATTGTTTCACCGTTAGCGGCTGTATATGTTAAGTTAAAAGCCCATTTACCACTAGCTTGTGCAAATGGTGTTGTAAGTAAGAATGATCCTACGATAATCACGACCAAGAAGGAGATGATAACGAGGAGATAGGGGCTTAAGGATTTCTTGTTTTTAATCTTCGACATTGCATAGCCTCGTTGCTTAGCATTATATACTCACTTGCTCAATTTGTCTATATTTATCAAATTATATAATTTGAATTTTTTCTTTCACTCGTGTCTAAATATTCTTTATAAAAAACGCTTGCATTCTTATTTAATTCTTTGATATTGTATACAAGCATGTTGCCTTCACACCTGAGTGTGTATGACATATGTAAATATCGTTCCGTGGAAGAGTGGTGATTCACTCGTAAAACCACGGCACTGACAATCTAAAATTAGGAGGAAAAGTCAAGTGAGTAAAAAAATCGCAAAAGCGGTGAAATTAGAACTCCCTGGTGGTGACGCAAAACCAGGACCAAAGTTAGCTTCTGCTGGTTTACCAAACATGGCGAAATTTACAATGGATTTCAACGCCAAGACCGCAGACAGACGTGGTGAAATCGTTCCAGTTCTCATTATCACCTATGAAGACAAAACATTTGAGTTCTTCATCAAAACTACACCAGTTGCACCTTTACTTTTAAAGGCTGCCGGCATCGAAAAAGGTGGAGCCAATGGCCGCAAAGCAGTCGTTGGTCATGTCAGTCGTGCCAAAATCCGTGAAATCGCGGAATACAAAATGCCAGATCTCAACTGCACAGATATCGAAGCAGCTATGAAGATCGTTGAGGGTTCTGCTCTCAATATGGGTATCGTCGTGGATGACTAGGAGGAGAGATTATGAAAAGAGCAAAGAAATATGTTGCTGTTGCCAGTAAAATCGAATCCGGAAAACTCTATTCCATTGAAGAAGCTGTCAAATTAGCAAAAGAAACATCTACAGTTAAATTTGATGCCACAATCGATGTGTCATTCAGACTCGGTGTCGATCCAAGACAAGCCGATCAACAAGTCAGAGGAACCTTAATTCTTCCTCACGGCAATGGCAAAACCAAAAAGGTCTTAGCCATCACCGATAAAGTTGAAGAAGCTACTGCTGCCGGTGCGGATTTCGCCGGTGGAGCCGAAATGATCGAAAAAATCCAAAAAGAAAACTGGTTTGATTACGACGTCATCGTAGCAACCCCTAACATGATGGGTATCATCGGTAAGATCGCTCGTGTTTTAGGTCCTAAAGGCTTAATGCCAAACCCAAAAACAGGAACAGTTGGTCCAGATATCGCCAAAGCTGTTAAGGAAATTAAAGCTGGTAAAGTTGAATACCGTTGCGACAAAGAAGCAAATATGCATGTCTCCATCGCTCGTTGTTCCTTCGAAGAAAGCAAAGTTGTTGATAACTTAAATGCTCTCGTTGAAGCCGTCTTAAAGGCAAAACCAGCCGCATGCAAAGGCGTCTACATCAAAAATGCTGTCATCCATACGACCATGGGTCCAGCCATTCCATTCACATTTAACGGTCGATAATTAACAAAAGATTTCAATATACCGAAGACAGTAACGGGCGAAGTAGCCTTAATCATGTTACCGAGGCGTACGAAAATATTTCTACCCCGTATATTGGAGCCTCAAACAAAACAATTTTTGAAAAAGGAGGTCGAAGAATATGAATCAAGAAGTCTTAGCGTCAAAACAAGCGACAGTTAAGGAAATTGAAGAAAAAGCCAAAGCCGCTGGTAGTATCACAATTGCGGAATACCGTGGTTTAACAGTTGCTCAAATTCAAACATTACGTCGTGCTCTTCGCGAAGAAAAAACCGAAATGTGTGTTTACAAGAATTCTCTTGTCGAACGTGCAGTTAAGGAACTTGGCTTTGAAGGTTTAGATGAATTCTTATCTGGTCCTAATGCCTTATTCTTCTCACAAGAACTCAGTAATGGTCCAAAAGTCCTTGCTAAATATGCAAGAAAATTCGGAGATTCTCTTACCATTAAAGGTGGCTATGCTGAAGGCAAAGCCTTCGACAAAGCGGGAGTTATCGAAATTTCCAAATTACCTGGTAAAGAAGGTCTCATTTCCATGTTCTTATCGTGCTTACAAGCACCTATCCGCCAATTCGCAGCTACAGTTAAAGCTGTGGCGGAAAAATAACGCCAATTAGGAGGAAAATAATTATGGCAAAGTTAACAAAAGAAGAAATCGTTGCGGCATTAAAAGAAATGACCGTTCTCGAATTAAATGATTTAGTCAAAGCCGTCGAAGAAGAATTCGGCGTCACAGCTGCCGTTGCAGTCGCTGGTCCAGCCGCTGCCCCAGCTGAAGAAGAAGAAGTTGCAAAAGGTCCAACAGAAGTCAGTGTTCTCGTCACATCCGTTGGCGCCAGCAAAGTTCAAGTCATCAAAGCAGTTCAAGCTATCACAGGTTTAGGTTTAATGGATGCGAAGAAACTCGTTGACGTTTTACCAGCCACCATCAAAGAAAAGATTTCCCCAGTCGAAGCAGAAGAACACAAGAAAACACTTGTTGCCGCTGGTGCTGAAGTCGAAGTTAAATAATTTAACTATCAATTTTTAAATCCATTATCCCTATAATATGTCTCATTACTTTGTAAACGATCCAAATTTAGCGTCAAATTTGCATAACATCAGTTTCGATGTAAATGACATTCATATGTCCCTTTGGACAGATAATGGTGTATTTTCCAAAAGTCGAGTTGATGAGGGGAGTTTGGCCTTTTTAAAGGTACTTCTCCCCCTCAAACTGACAGGAAAAATACTCGATTTAGGTTGTGGGTATGGCACTATTGGCTTAACTATTGCTATATCTTCAAACGAAGCTAGGGTTGGCCTAGCTGATATTAATACGCGCGCCCTTGCATTATGTGAAAGAAACGCGCAAGAGTTAGGATTAAGCCAAAGAGTCACTATCCTTCAGAGTGATATCTACGAAAATATTGAAGGACCATATGATTCAATTGTTGTGAATCCTCCCATCCGCGCTGGTAAGAAAGTTACCTATGCGATGTATGAAGGGGCTAAACAATATTTAATTGATGGCGGTTCACTCTTCGTTGTAATTCGTAAGGACCAAGGTGCTCCTTCCGCAAGTAAATATATCGAAGACTTGTTCGGAAACATCACCCTCCTCAAAAAGGACAAAGGTTATTACATTTACCAAGCGAAGAAAGCGAACAAATAAACATTGAGATTTAAGGAGCCATTAGAATGACAAGAAATATTGCTGAGTTAAACAAACTGAACAATGATCGTTATGATTATTCTCGTGTGTCTGGAAAACTTCCACTTCCAAACCTCGTTGAAATTCAAACAAAATCATACGAAGAATTCAAAAACAAAGGTCTAGATGACGTCTTTAGAGAAAGTTTCCCAATCGACAACTATACAGGAACCTTATCCATTGACTATGTGTCTATCCGTTTTGGCGAACCAAAACATTCCTTCTTAGAATGTAAGGCCCAAGATTTGACATATTCTATTCCGATTTTTGCCACTCTTCGTTTAAATCACAAAGAAACTGGTGAAATCCAAGAATCTGAAGTCTATATGGGTGAATTCCCGCTTATGACCAAGTCTGGTACATTCATCGTCAATGGTGCTGAACGTGTTATTGTTTCCCAATTAGTTCGTTCCCCAGGCGCGTACATGTCTTTAACAAAAGATATTAAAACCGGTAAAGTTACTTACGAAGCAGATCTCATCCCAGGTCGTGGTACTTGGTTACAATTTGAAAGCGGCACAAAGGACTTATTAAGCGTCCGTATTGACCGTCAAAGAAAGTTGAACGCCACAACCTTATTAAGAGCCTTAGGTCTTGAAGAAACTAACGATATCATCAAATTATTTGGTGATAGTGAAGCTTTAAAGAACACTCTTGCTAAAGATGATGATCAAAAGATCAAAACTGCTAAGTTAGCCCTCGTTGAAATCTTTAAGAAGATGAAACCAGGTGAACCAGTCACCGAAGAAGGCACAATCAATTTCTTAGTGCAAAAATTCTTCGATGCTAAACACTATGACTTAGGCAGAGCTGGTCGCTTTAAATACATTAAGAAATTAGGCGTTTATAACCGTTTAACCGGTCGTACATTAGCGGAAAACCTCATCGATAGTGAAGGTGAAGTGCGTTTCAAGAAAGGCTATACTCTTACAGCCGCGGATGTCGATGCTTTAAGAGATGAAGACTTCTTTGAAAAAGGCGCTCACATGAAGAAGCTCAAAGTTAACGAAAAGTTAGATGATCATGGTGTCATCAATCTCGTCAAAGTTTATAACAACGATAGAGAAAAGAAAGTTTGCCATATCATCGGCACTGACTTAAATGGTACTTCTTCATATGTCACCATTAGTGACATCATCGCTTGTTTCTCCTATTTCCTCAATGTCATGGATGGATTCGGTGATACCGATGATATCGACCACTTAGGTAATAGAAGAATCCGTTGCGTTGGTGAATTAATTCAAAATCAATTCCGATTAGGTTTAGCCAAAATGGTCAAGACCGTGCAACAAAAAATGTCTATTTCTGATTTAGGCAATGTCAAACCAAAAGCCTTAATCAATCCACGTCCATTAAGCGCTTCAATTAGAGAATTCTTCGCGTCTTCTCAATTGAGTCAATTCATGGACCAAACAAACCCATTAGCCGAATTAACCAATAAGCGTAGATTATCCGCTTTAGGTCCTGGTGGTCTTACAAGAGATAGAGCTTCTACTGAAGTCCGTGACGTTCACGTTTCTCACTATGGTAGAATTTGTCCAATTGAAACACCTGAAGGTCAAAACATCGGCTTAATCAATAACCTCGCCTCATACGCGAAAAT
>JAILGI010000070.1 GCA_024696885.1 Bacilli bacterium | reverse complement strand
GTGGAGAAGAATGTGGCGTAGAATTCAAGAGGATAATAGATTTTAAAATAACCTACACGAATCGCCATGGTAACGTAAGCAACCGCGTGTCCTTTTGGGAACATGTATTTGATTTTTTTACAGGATTCAATATAGAAATCTGGTACTCTATTCGCCTTCATTGTTTCTACAAATTCAGGTTTTAAGCCTCTACCTTTACGGACATCTTCCATGATGGCGAAGGCCACAGATGAAGAAATTCCTTTATCGATTAAATAGGTCATAATATCATCACGACATCCGATAACTTCTTGTAAAGTAGCTTTGCCTTCTTCAATGAGTTTTTCGGCGTTACCAGACCAAACATCAGTACCGTGAGATAGACCAGAAATAATAACTAAATCAGAGAATGTTTTTGGCAAAGTCATTTCCAAAATACGACGTGAATTTTCCGTGCCGAATTCTGGGATCGCCATCGCACCAGTTCTATTGCCTAAATAGTCGTTTTTCATGTTTAAAGCACTACCGGTAGAGAATAAGGATAGAACTTTTTTATCGTTCATTGGAATGGTCTTATAGTTGATATGTGTTAAATCACACATCATCTTAAGGGCCATTGGGTCTAAGTGGCCTAATAAGTCGAGTTTTAAGATAGTATCGTGAATGGAATGGAAGTCGAAATGGGTGGTTTGCCAGTTAGCATCCACGTCATCAGCGGGGTATTGAACAGGGGTAAAGTCGTAGACTTCGTATTGGGTTGGAATAACGACAATGCCACCTGGGTGTTGTCCTGTTGTTCTTTTAACACCGACGCAACCACTCGCTAAATAAGAGATTTTCGCTCTCGGATATGTATCGGGATTTAAGCCTAATCTTTCGATATAACCACGAGCAAAACCGAACGCTGTTTTATCTTCAACACCGGAAATAGTACCGGCACGGAAAACGTTCTTTTCACCTAATAATACTTTGGTGTAATCATGAGCGGTAGCTTGATAGTCTCTTGGGAAGTTAAGGTCGATATCAGGAACTTTTTCAGCGTTAAATCCTAAGAATGTTTCAAAAGGAATATTTTGTCCATCGTGAATCATTTCTTCGCCACATATTGGACATTTTTTATTTGGTAAATCGTAGCCAGATTTATATTCAGGCATAGTCTTAGATGTCCATTCTAAGTTGTGGCAATGTGGACAAATATAGTGAGGTGGTAATGGATTAACTTCTGTAATACCAGTCATAGTGGCCACTAAAGAGGAACCAACAGATCCACGACTACCTACGATATAGCCATCATCAAGTGTTTTCTTGACGATTTTATGAGCGATGTAATAAATAACGGAATAACCGTTTTTGATAATACCGTTAAGCTCAGTATCTAACCTATTTTTGATAACTTCTGGTATTGGATTTCCGTATAGTTTATAAGCGCCTTCATACGCTAAATCACGAAGCATTTGTTCGCAGTTTTCAATTGTGGGGGTAAAGAGTTTACCGCTTGGAATAGGATCGATAGGTTCAATCATATCCGCGATTTTATTTGTATTAGTAATGGTGATTTCTCTTGCCTTTTCTTCACCTAAGAATGACATAGCTTGTAACATTTCATCCGTTCTCAAATAATGTTGATCCGGATTTTCAAATGGTTTCATCTTATTACGAGCGTATGGATTTAAGGGGTGAGCAACTCCACCAATGCCTTTTGCGGAAATATAGACATCTCTAAAGATTTTATCTTTCTTTCTGGCGTAATGGACATCACCTGTTGCGACGATGGTTTTATTTAAACTATCCGCACAGTTAACAATGTCTTTGACATGGGAAATGAGTTCATCTTGTTCAAGTTCACCCATATTCACTAAGAAGGAATAACATTCTAATGGTTGAATTTCGATATAGTCATAGAATTTTATGACGTCTTTTAAAACTTCGTTATTATAATAACGAGCGGTTTCAAATACTTCACCGTTGAAGCATGCAGAACCAACGATTAAATTAGAGCGATATTTCTCTAATATTCTTCTTGGAACCTTAGGCACTCTGGCTAAATATTCAATGTGGGATAAAGAGACAATTTTATAAAGGTCTTTTAAACCCTCTCTATTTTTCACTAAAACAGTAACATGGTATGGCTTAATATGCTTTAACACCTCAGGTGGTGTGACTAGTTTTGCTAAGTCGGCGTGTGTTAAATCGTGATTGTCTTTGGTTAAACGGACAATCATTGGTTGCCAAACATCATTTAAAACGGAGGCGTCGTAATCCGCTCTATGGGCGCTATCTTCATCGTAGTTAACATCCATGTTACGGCATAGGCTTCCTAAAGAGTGACGATTGGCTTCCGGGAAAAGGTAACGGGATAACGCTAAAGTATCGATAACTGGATTAGTTAAAATAGGCTTACCCATTCTCTTAAGAGCTTCTTGCAAGAAAGAGATATCGAATTTTGCGTTATGAGTAACGAGAATTGCGTCGCCTAAGAATTCTAAGATTTTAGGCATTGCTTGTTCAATTGTTGGTTGACCATGCACCATTTCATTGGTGATATCAGTAATGCTTGTAATCTTTTCTGGGATTGGAACTTCTGGGTCAATTAAGATATCTAAAGATGATGTCACAATACCGTGTTCAACACGTACCGCACCAAATTCAATAATGCGATTATATGTACAACTTAAACCTGTTGTTTCTAAGTCCAATACGACGTATGTAGCGTTATTTAATGGGCGATTTGCAGGGTTTTGAATGAATGTGAGTTGATCATCCACCATGTAAAGTTCGCAACCATATAAGACTTTTAAACCATAGTTTTTACCAAACTTTTGAGCATCAGGATAGCTTTGCACTACTGCGTGATCGGTAACCGCGATGGCGGTGTGGCCTAATGCTTTGGCGTATTTACAATAATCCTCCATTGAGGAAATGCCATCCATGGAAGACATGTTGCTATGAAGATGTAATTCCACACGCTTAACTTCTTCTGGATCGGGTTCTATTTCATCAGGAGGTAACAAATCAATGTTATGGCCTTTAATTAAAAGGGCTTTTGAGTATTCGTCGTTATAAGCGACACCTCTTATACGAACATTGGTGCCTCTTTCTAACTTTTTCAAAGTTTCTAAATCGTTTTCACTGGTGCAGTATTTATTGACGAATATTGCACCGCCTAAATCATCATGAACACCTAAATTGAGGCGGGTTTTACCACCATAAACGTTAGTTTCGACGGAAAATACGGTGCCGTTAAAGTCAACGGAACCAGATTGAGCGGTGATAGAGTCAATATTATCAATTGGGGTATAGTTACCTCTTTTATTTAATCTTGCTCTTTCCCTTTCTTTTTTCATTTCCTCGTAATTCTTTTTCATCATTTCAAGAAGGGTATCTTCAACGATTCTATTCATTTCGCGTTTTTCTTCTTCTTGAAGAGCTAAAACATCATTTCGGTCACTAATTTGCGGGGTTTCTTCACTATCCGCGATGCTTTCTTCCGCTTCTATTTCTGCGCTTTTATTGATTTTATTAAGCATTCTTTTGGAGATTTCAGGAACTTCTTCTAACTGAATGACTTCTTCTTTAATGACAAAGTCATAGGAAAGAAATTTTAAGAAGTCTCTAAAATCTTCAATAATTTGGTGATATTGTTCTTTCTCCGCTTCTGATGAATATTCAACTTTAATAAGTCCACTTTCATCGCCTTCAATGATGAGATTATGTGGCAGACGATATAGAGTTTGATACCATTCACCAAAGAGATGATTAACATCATTGAAGTCAGGTCTTACTAAATAAGAGAATCTTAAATAATAAGGATATTTAACTTCTTGAAGAGCGTCTTGGAATTTTCTTAATAAATGGTATTTCCAAGGTGTCTTCTTGGTGATGATCATGTCGATTTGTTCATGGTTGAAACGATTTCTTCCCACCATGTCAAAGTCCATATCAAAATCGTCGAGATTCTCGATATTTAAACTCTTCAAAAAGCGGACCATTTTTTCGTTCATATTAAATAATATAAGTCATGATATCCTTAATCACAATAGCGACCATTAAGGCCATTAGCAAAGCTAGACCAATGAATGAGACGATATTTTTAACCTTATCTGGAATCTTCTTTCTGCTGATTCCTTCCACCGCGGTGACAAGCAATTGCCAGCCATCTAAACCTGGGAATGGGAGTAAATTAACAACCGCTAAGTTGACAGAAACTAAGGCCCAGACACGTAAAAATTGGGCGATGCCAAAGTTTTTCAAGATGTTCGTTGATTCAAATCCGATAGCGATAATGCCACCCACTGAATTCCTGGCTTCTTGGGAAACAAATAAACTACCTAAGGCCTTCACAATAACGATGGATGATTCACCAAAATCAGAAAAAGTTTTTCCAAAAGCTTTACCTTTTAAATAGTAAGTATCAGTGGTTAAAGAGATTCCTAACTCTGGAAGGACATATAATCCTTCTTCCTCTTTTAAGGTGAGGTCTAAGGTTTTTTCTAACCAGATTGGTTTATCGTTATCATCTTTTCCTTGATAAACGCCAACTTGGAATGAAATAGCGTTTACAAATTGGTTATAAACTAGTTTATTCTCGCTTATTTCGTGATTTTCATCTAATAAACGGATTTCAATAAAATATGACCAATCTAATTGCTTATTAGATTTAATCGCTGGGGAGAATAAGATGGCGGCCTCTTTATCAGGATCACCATTGTTATAGGAAACCACCGCCGATTTATCGATGACATAATAACTATCATCATAGATGAGGAGATTTTCTTCTTCATCTTCTTCAAAGCGTAAAACATCGCCGGTTTGTAGTTGCCCCTTAAATGGAGAAGTCTCGCTTATTGTCACTTCTCTTAAAAAATAATCGGTGACAGGGAAGCATGAATTGACGATGAAAAACACTAATAAGGCGAGGATAGAGTTCATTGTCACACCGGCGACAAGAATGATTGCTCTCTTCCACTTCTTAATGCCAGTGAGGCTTCTTTCTTCCGGAATTGATTCAACGCCTTCTGGTAATTCAACGCCTTCTCCGTACATGGAGACATATCCTCCAAAGGGGATCGCTCTAATAGATATACGTGTTTCCCAGTTATCTTTCTTTTTCGAGAAGATTTTTGGACCAAAACCTATCGCGTATTCAAAGCAATAGACATGGAAGACTTTCGCCATGATTAAATGACCTAATTCATGGACGATGATTAAGGTGGATAAACAAAGGACAAAGATAAGGATGTAAAGGATGACCATTATCTCTTGCTCCTTTCGATATAATCTCTTGTTTCTTTTCTAATCTCTTTATCAACTTGAATAAGTTGTTCTAAAGATGGGTTTTTGATATTTTGATGATTTTTCATAAAATGATTGATAATTTCTTCAATCATTAAGAATGGGATTTCATCTTTTAAGAAGGCATGGACGGCAACTTCGTTAGATGCATTGAAGACCGCTCCATAGGTGCCTTTATTTTCAATAATGAACTTTGCCCATTTCACAATGGGGTAACGTTTAATATCAAATGGACGGAAATGATAATCTTTATAAACGTGATAATCTTTTACGACCACGGTTTTAAAATCAGTTAATCCTTCAAATAAGGCGTATTTAATAGGAATGCGCATATCGGGTTTGCCATGGTCTAAACGATATACACCATTGTTATATAAGACTAAAGAGTGAATCATTGATTCGTCGTGAAGAAGAATATCAATTTTATTTTCTGGATATCTAAATAGATAATGGGCTTCGATAACTTCAAAGCTCTTATTCACCATGGTTGCGCAGTCGATTGTAATCTTTGCACCCATTTTCCAAGTGGGGTGTTTTAAGGCATCACTCGCTTTGACATGGGTTAATTCATCTCTACTTAATCTACGGAAAGCACCACCGCTTGCGGTGATAATTAACTTATCGACATCTTGATCATCAACCGCTAAACATTTGGCTAAAGCCACATGTTCGCTGTCGATTGGATATAGTTTTCCATGTCCTTCATCTAATAATTTATTAACGAGTTCACCACCCACTACTAAGGCTTCCTTGTTAGCAAGGCAAACAATTTTGTTTAACTTTAAAGATACAATTGTGGGTTTGAGTCCGACAAAACCCACTAAAGCATTGACCACCATATCATTGTGGCTATTCTTAATTAATTCAATTAATCCATCATCACCATAATAAAAAGTGATATTTGGATGTTGTTTTTTGTATTTGTTATAAGCTTTCTTTTCTTGTACACATATGTGTGTAATTGAGGGGAAATATTTAATGAGGTAGTTAATTTGTCTAGTGCGTTTTCCAACGGAAAAAGCCACCAAGGAAAAAGAAGATGGATTCTTTTTAATGACGTCTATCGTTTGTTTTCCAATGGAGCCTGATGCGCCTAATAGACAAACTTGCCTCATACCAATAATTGTCCTCCGTTACTTAATCCTGAGAATAAGAGGGTATATAAAGCTAAACCTGCAAAGACAAAGGTAAGGGAATCAACGCGATCAAGAAGACCACCATGGCCAGGGATGAGATTTCCAAAATCTTTAATGCCATAATATCTTTTAATTGCGGAGAAAACGAAATCACCTAATGTCGCTAAAATAGGCATAAATAAGGACATAACAACTATGTTGTACCAGTGGGCGATATCAAATACACCTGGTAAAATAGCGTGTCCATTGGCTGCCATAATGAAGGCATAAGTGGCGGTAATAATACCAGATACGAAAATACCACCGATAAAACCACCGTATGTTTTCTTAGGTGAAATACGTTCATTTAATTTCTTTTTACCGAAGAAAATACCGACGAAATAAGCACCGATATCGGTGGAGAATGTACCTAAAATTGGATAAAGAATGAATTTACAGGATACGAAATTATCGTATGTGTTAAACCAATCGTGGTTATGTGCACTACTTTCCGCACTTGTAACAAAACGTGTATACATCATGCCTTGACAGCCTAAGGAAACAAGGATGATGATTGTAAAGACGTAACAGGCATCTCTCACATCAAAGTTTTCATGTAAAACTACGTTAGTGAATAATAATGACGCTCCCACGAAAACGATAACTAAAGAGATGTTCATGTTTTGATAATAATCATAAGCATGACCAGATGTGCTATTAATGTCACCATTAATAAGACCTAAGAATACAGGCCATGAAACGCATAAAACACCTAATAATATGGTGGTGAAATAAACCCAGAATGAGGCTTTTCCTTTGCCACAGTGGACAACTTCATAAGATGTGACAACACTGAGGAATAAGACAAAAGCAAAGAAGAACCAGTCACCTAAAAATATGGGTGGAATGATGATAAGCACGCCGACAATTGCGGAAATAATACGCACTTTCATGCTGGCTTTTGTTTCGTTTGTGATTTCGTTAGGCTTGATTTCAATATCGAGTTTCTTATTCTTTTTCATCTTTGATCTCTCCAAAACGACGAGAACGATGGTAATACTCTTCTAAGCATTTTCTAAATTCTTCTTTGGTGAAGGCTGGCCATGGGGTTGGTGTGAAAATGAATTCCGCATATGCTAATTGCCATGGCAAATAGTTAGAAGTTCTTTGTTCACCACTAGTTCTAATTAGTAAATCAACAGGGGGTAATCCCTTGGTATATAAATAATCTTCAAATTTGGCTTCGGTTAAGTCTTCGATGTTAATCTTTCCATCTTTGACTTCTTGAGCGAATAATTTAGCTGCTCTTACAATTTCGGCTTTGCCGCCGTAATTCAAACAGATATTAAATACGAATTTATTGCAGTTTTTGCTTTCTTCAATAGCTTTGTTAATTGTTTTTTGTGATTTTAAAGGTAAACGGGAAATGTCACCACTGACCATGACGCGAACGCCTTTTTCAATTAATTTCTTATGTTCTCTTTTAAAGAAAAAGTCGAGATAGTTAAATAAGTGATTAATTTCCGCTTTGGGGCGGTTCCAGTTTTCAGTGGAAAAAGCATATAAAGACATTACTTTAACGCCTTGTTCTAAGCATTCTTCATAAATGTCAGATACTCTTTCACATCCTTCTTTGTGACCTAAATGACGAGGTAGATGTCTCGCCTTTGCCCAACGGCCGTTTCCGTCCATAATGAAGGCAATGTGTGCAATACTATTTTTCTGTTCCATATAAAATACCTATTTTTGATTATATATCAAAATAGAAAAGCGATATAGTCAAAATTACATATAGGCGTACGAAAAGTTTGTTTTTTGTAGATTTAAAATAAACAAAAAACACCTCACATTCGAGGTGTCTTTGTAATCAATTATAGGTTAAATTGACATCATTTCTTTTTCTTTTTCAGCGATGATTGTGTCGATGTTTTTGCACATTTCATCGGTGACTTTTTGAACATCATCTAAGACGCGTTTTTGATAGTCTTCAGTCATATCCTCATCGCTCTTAATGAGGTCGACATATTCTCTTCTAATATTGCGGATGGCAACCTTGCCTTCTTCGCCATATTTACGAGCTTGTTTAGTCATTTCTCTACGTCTTTCCTCGGTAAGTGCAGGGATAATAAGACGAATTTGGACGCCTTCATTAATTGGGTTTAAACCTAAATCAGAGGCGTTGATCGCGGTGACAATGCCCTTAATATCATTCTTATCATAAGGTTTGATAATGAGTTGTCTTGGCTCTGGAACAGAGATGGATGAGACTTGATTGACTGGGGTTGGAGAACCATAGTAATCAATCTGTAAACCAGATAACATTTGAGGGTTAGCTTTGCCTGTGCGTAGGGTAACTAAACTTTGGCGTAAGGAATCGATGGTTTTGTTCATTCTTTCCTTCATATCTAATACGATTTCATCCATAAACTATTCTCCTTTTTTCACGGTAGTGCCGATATCTTCTCCGTTAGCAACTTTCAAAAAGTTTTGAGGTTCACTCATAGAGAAGACGCGGACATCGATATCAGTATTCTTAATTAATTCTACAGCAGAAATATCCATGACTTGAAGATTTCTTTTAATAATTTCATCAAATGTAATGGTTTTAATAAACTCAGCGGATGAATCTTTAGTGGGATCACCGGTGTAGATACCATCGACACCGTTCTTGCCCATTAAGATGGCTTGGCAGTTTAATTCCACAGCGCGTAAAGCCGCAGCTGTATCTGTGGTGAAGAATGGTTTACCTGTACCTCCAGCGAGGAAGACAACCTTACCTTCATTTAAAGATGCATGCGCGCGCTCTTGTGAATATGGTTCTGTTACGCCTTCAATAGCAGGGACAGCGGAATACACGACTGTTTCCACGCCTCTTTTCTTTAAGTTAGAGGCCATAGCAACAGCGTTAATTACTGTGCCTAACATACCCATGAAATCCGCGGGGACTGGTTCAATACCAATCTTATCAGCGAGTTTACCACGCCATATATTGCCCGCACCAATAACAATGGCGATTTGTGTGCCATTATCGTGCATGCTCTTAATGACTCTGCTTAATTTTTCTAAATGGTTAACATCAATGGTCAATAAATGTTGATCATCTCTAAGAGCTTCTCCAGATAGTTTTAGTAGAATTCTTTTATACATATCAATTCTCCTATTTGTAAAAAAAGAAACACCAAAGGTGCTTCTTTTAATTTTGATAATTATTTAATTTGGGACATGACCTCGGCAGCAAAGTCGTCTTGGCGTTTTTCAATACCTTCACCAACTTGGAAACGGACGAATTTTAAAACGCTATTGCCTTTTTGTTTGAGGACTTCCTCTAAGGTCTTGGATTCATCATAGATGTATGGCTGTAACATTAAGACCATTTCGGCAAAGTATTTCTTAACTTTGTTATCGATAATCTTGGTTAACATTTCGATTGGCTTACCGGCTAATTTTTCATCGTTCTTCGCGGCTTCTAATTGCACTTCTTTTTCGTGAGCGATGACATCAGCTGGGATGTCTTCAAATGTTAAGTATTGTGGGTTGTAACTGGCAACGCCCATGGCGAGACCTTTACCTAATTCTGCATCTTCTTTAGCTAAGACGACCGCAGCGGCAATCTTTCCACCCATATGGATGTAGGTGTAGATGGCTTGTTCGCCTTGTTTTTCTAAGATGACAAATCTACGTAAATCGAGTTTTTCACCCATTTTAACTGTGCCATCAACGAATAATTGATTGGTGACTTCTTTGGCTTCTTCTAAAGAAGCTGGTCTATTGTGTAATAAGGCACTGGCGGTGTCATCCACTAATTGATGGAAGGCATCACCTTTAGAAACGAAGTCTGTTTCACAGTTAACTTCTAAAACGACAGTAGCACCGCATTTTTCGCAGGTTTTTGTTAAGGCTAAACCTTCAGCGGCAATACGTCCGGATTTCTTTGCGGCTTTAACTAAGCCTTTTTCACGAAGGTAATCACCGGCTTTGTCTAAATCACCATCGCAAGCGATTAATGCGCCTTTGCAATCCATGAGACCTGCACCGGTGCGATCGCGTAATTGTTTAATTAAATCAACAGTAACAGCTGGCATATTTTTTTCTCCTTGTTATTATTTCTTCTTGGCTAGACCTCTTCTAACGAGGTAATCATAAGCGTTATCAACGTTTCCATCGAACATTTCGAGGGCCTTTTTTGCTTGGATAAGTCCCACACCGGAACGTCTTTGTAATTCTTTGATATCGTTAACTTTTTTCGCCATTATTTATTCTCTTCTGCGGCTGGTTTTTCTTCCGCTGGAGCTTCCGCTTTGGCTTCTTTCTTAGCGGCTGGTTTTCTCGCTGGTTTCTTAGCTGCTGGTTTCTTTTCACCTTCAGCGTTCATGAGTCTTTCTTGTTCGGCACGTCTAGCAGCTTGTTCTTTTTCATAAGCTTCTTGGCGAGCTTGTCTTTCAGCGCGAATCTTGGCTAATTTTTCAGCGTTTTCTTTATCTGTTTGCTTGATGACTTCTTTCATGGTGATAGCATCGCCTTCATCTTTGACATAGGCAACGACTGGGACACCACCCTTACTTTCAACAACGGCATCGGCCATAACAGCGAGAATTAAGCTGATGGAACGGATGGCATCATCGTTAGCAGGAATGACATAGTCAACAACATCTGGATCGGAGTTTGTATCAACGATAGCAAACACTGGGATACCTAATTTGCGGGCTTCTGCAACAGCATTGTGTTCAATGCGTGGGTCAATCACGAAGACGGCGTTAGGAACTTTTCTCATTTCCTTAATACCTTCTAAGTTCTTGGCTAATTTTTCTTTTTCTTTACGAAGTTCAGCGGCTTCTTTCTTTGGTAATAAGTCTAATTCGCCTTCTTCTTCTCTTCTTTCAAGTTCTTTTAAGAATCTAATACGACCTTGAATGGTTTTGAAGTTGGTTAATGTACCACCTAACCAACGGTTAGTGATGTAGAAAGAACCGGAACGTAATGCTTCAGCTTGGATAGCTTCTTTGCATTGTTTCTTGGTACCGACGAATAAAACTTTTCCTTGGTTATCAACGATTTCTTTCATTGCTTTGTAAGCAACTTCGATGGATTCACATGTTTTTTGTAAATCGATAATGTAGACACCGTTACGAGCACCATAGATGTATTTCTTCATCTTTGGATTCCAACGGCGGGTTTGATGACCGAAATGGGAACCAGCTTCTAACAATTTCTTCATTGTAATGACTGGTGCATCAGGATCATGCATGACTGCTTCCATAGTTGGTTGAGCAGGTGTTTCGACTGCTTCAGCAGCTTCAACGACTTTCTTTTCTTCTTCCATTTAGAAGACCTCCTTATGTTTTTTCCTCCACTGCTTCGAAGAATTCACCACCTAATATGTCAATTAGGCACAAGGGGAATTCAATCCACAGTGTGTGTAGTCTGTGTTACCACAGCGGTATATATCTTATCAAAATGATATTTGAGAAACAAGTAAATAATAACTTATTTCTTGTGGGCTCTTGGAAAAGCTTTGGAATATGTCTCTTTCATCGCCTCTTCTGTGACATGGGTATAAATCTGAGTAGCGTTAAGAGATGTATGGCCTAAAAGCTCTTGAATGACGCGTAAATCCGCGCCATTTTCTAATAAGTGGGTGGCGAAGCTGTGCCTTAAGATGTGAGGATGAAGGCCCATAAACGAACCGGTTTTTTCTTCAATAGAATCGAGGATATATTCTAGCCCACGAGTGGTTAAAATTTCACCTCGATTGTTTAAAAACAACGTCACGGGGTCCTTCTTTTTACCATCTCTTTTAAATCTCGAATATAAAATTGGCCTTACTTCTTTCAGATATTTTTCAATGACTTTACCGCATTCTTTAGTGAAAGGAACAAAGCGTTCTTTATTGCCTTTGCCTAATACACGAATGCTTCTATTTCTCAAATCGACGTTTTGAATGTTGAGATTCACTAATTCAAAAGCACGAATTCCGGTGTAATAAAGAAGGTATAATATCGCTTGATCACGAGGCATTAAAAAGTCTTGTCTTTGACCATTTAATTCGAATATTTTTTCAATTTGTTCTTTATATAAAGTTTGTGGGAATCTCTTATCCACCTTGGGTGAAGAGATAAAAATGAATGGATTTTCACTCACATATTCGTGTCTTAGCATGTATTTATAAAAACCGCGTAAAGAACATAATCTTCTTTGGCAAGAACGCTTAGAAACACCTTGTTCTAACTCTCTTGTTAAGAAGTTACGAATGATTGGTAAATCAACTTGGTCCATTAAAATGCCTTCACTATCAATGAAGGACATGAAGCGATCGATGTCATAGGAATAACTAACGATGGTCCTATCGCTATAATTGAGGTTGTATTTTAAATAAGATAAGAATTCTTTTTGCGGTTTATTCATTGTTAATAGTTTATCAAAGATAAAAGAAAAAGAGAATTATTTACTTCTCTTTCTCACTATTTTTTCCATGTGGCGGCATTTTGGGAAATTAGTGCACCCTAGGAATGTTTGATAACCTTTTTTCTTTTTGACGAGGAATCCATCGCAATCAGGACATTTCTTCACATAGTCCTTTTCACTATATTTTGGTGCGGGTTTCACATCTTGTTTAATGTATGTACATGTTGGATAACCTGAGCAGGCGATAAAGGTGCTCTTGGTTTTACCTTTCACTTTTTCTCTTTCCACGAGTGGTTTACCACATATTGGACAATTCTCACCAGTGTATTTAAGCTCTTTCTTAGGTTCTTTCTCTATATACTTACATGTAGGATAATTTGAACATCCGATAAAGATACCATTTTTGCCTTGTTTATAAACGAGTTCACTCCCACAGACAGGACACATTTTACCAGTTGGTTGATCATCATCCTTATACATGATTTCATTTGCTTTTTCGATTTCTTTAATAAATGGATAGTAGAAATCAGAAAGGACTTTAAGGCGTGAATCACTACCTTCTTGCACGTTATCAAGTTTTTGTTCCATCTTTGCAGTGTATTTGGCATTGACGATTTCGGGGAAGTATTTTTCCAAAACATGAGCGGTTCTTCCGCCTTGTTCAGTGATGGTCATAATACCCCCTGCGTTATCGACATATTTACGGCTGCGTAATGTATCAATTGTGCTTGCGTAGGTTGAAGGTCTACCGATTCCCACTTCCTCCATGAGCTTAACGACTTTAGCTTCAGAGTAATGTGCAGGGGCTTGTGTGAACTTTTGTTCTTTCTCTTTTTTAATGACTACTAATTCATCGCCTTCATTCACATCCGGAAGATATGAATAGGCATTATTTTCTTCATCATCTTTTCCTAAAACAATCTCATAACCTTTAAAGACTGTACGGGCAAATTCACATTTAAATGTGACACCATTAGCTTCTAGGGTAACAACAAGTACTTCTTCTTTCTTTGGTTTCATCAAAGAAGCAATCGTACGATTGTAGATTAATCGATATAGTTGATATTGTTCGTTAGTTAAATATTGTTTAACAGATTCAGGGGTGCGATGGTTACTTGATGGGCGAATAGCTTCGTGAGCATCTTGCATTAAGGACACTTGTCTTAATTTCTTTTGATGACCGAGATATTCTTCACCAAATGTTTCGCGAATAAAGTTTGTCGCTCTTTCTACGAATGTAGGTGATAAACGGGTGGAGTCAGTTCTCATATAGGTAATTAAACCCATGTGTTCACCACCGACGTTAATACCTTCATATAACTTTTGAGCGATGAGTTGTGTTTTGCTAGTTTTAAATTTTAATTTCGCAAAAGCTTCTTGTTGTAATGTTGAGGTGGTAAATGGTTCTTTACTCTCTTTAACACGGATATCCCTCTTCACGGAAACAATTTTAATTGTTTCAGGAATATGATTAAGGATATCTTGGGCTTCAGATTCTGTCTTAACTTCTTTACCTTTTCCTAAATAATCAACAAGGTCTAAATTGATATCGTGATTACCTAATTTAACCGCGCATAAAATGTTCCAATATTCTTCGGGAACAAATTGGGCGATTTCTAATTCGTGATCATTAATAATCTTTAATGTCGCGGATTGCACTCTTCCCGCGGAACGGGAATGCATTTTCTTATAGAGTAATGTTGATAATTTAAAGCCAATAATGCGGTCCACGATACGTCTAGTTTCTTGGCTTTCCACGAGGTTTAAATCGATGGTACGTGGACTCTTCATTGCTTCAGCAATGGAGACACGTGTGATTTCGTGGAATTCCAAACGTTTTGTGGTGTTGATATCTAGATTTAAAACCTTCGCTAAATGCCAAGCAATAGCTTCCCCTTCTCTATCAGGGTCGGTTGCTAAGATAACTTCATCCGCTTTAGAGGTGGCTTCTTTTAATTGATTGACAACATTGATTTTGTCTTTGTTGATAATGTATGTGGGTAAGAATCCATTTTCCACGTCCACGCCTAAACCACCTCTGCCTGATGTGGCGAGGTCACGGATGTGTCCTAATGAAGCCATTACTTCATAGTCTTCACCGAGATATCTTTTAATCGTGGTACATTTTGTGGGGGATTCAACAATAACGAGTTTCATAACTGTTCGCTAGAAAATATAGTGAGATAAAATGCACTTGTCAATAGCCGTTCCCTTATATCCTTAATATTAAATAAAAGAGACTTTATTTAACAAAATTTTCAAATTTCAGGATATCTTGGTAGGGATAAAGATCAGAATTATCGAGTGTTTTTAAAAGTTCTTCACCCGATTCCACGATATCCGAACCATCGCGAATTAAGCGGTTACATTCACTGTTTAAACCAGCGGGATAAGGCACACAAATGACTGGTTTATTTGACTCTAAAGCCCAGGTAACTGTGATTAATGTGCCACTATATTGATGGGCTTCGGTGACCACGACCGCTTTTGAAAGCATTGCCACTATACGATTACGGATAGGAAAGAAGCGAGGTTCTGGTTGAGTGGATTCTGGATATTCACTCAAAATAAGGTGTTCGTGCTTAATTTTGTAATACAGTTCTCTATTGCTTGATGGATAAATATAATCGATCCCTCCCCCCAGTACTGCGATGGTTTTACCACCACTATCTATCGCGGATTGATGGGCAATTGCATCTATTCCTAAAGCTAAGCCAGAAACAATGTTGTATTTAGGACTAACCGCTTTTACTAATTGTTCCGTCATAGAAGCGCCATATTCAGAGCAATCTCTTGAACCCACAAAGGCAACATTTTTGTTAATGTCGTTAATAAGTGAAATATCGCCATAATAGAAAAGGACAAAGGGTGGGCAACGCGATTGCCTTAAATACTGTGGGTATTCCTGATCTAGCACAGTAATGTATTTGGCTTTCATCTTTTTTAAGCGAGGAAGATATTCCAGCCATTCTTCTTGTTCGTTAGCGCGGTTTTGAATAGCCCGATAAATTGAATCCCAATCTCCGTTATACTTTAAAGCGATTAAGCATAATAGTTCTCTTGCATCCATATAAAATAAAAAACCTCCTATAAACATATCGGAGATTTTTATCTAATTATTTTCACTTTTTCTTAAAATAATGAAACTTTTTGTATTAAACAGGCTTTTACGGGCCCATATGAGTAACGGTGTAATCCTTTTATGGGGCCATATTCTTTGAGCGCTTCTAGGTGGTCTTTAGTGCCGTAACCCTTGTTTTTAGCGATGTGATAGAGTGGATATTTCTTATCTAACTCATAGCAATAATGGTCTCTTGATACTTTGGCAATAATACTAGCCGCGGCGATGCATAATGCTTTTGCGTCACCATGGACTAAATCAATAACATCCACGCCCAT
>JAILGI010000008.1 GCA_024696885.1 Bacilli bacterium | reverse complement strand
AGTAGCGACATCTTTATTAGAGCTATCCCATGTCACGGCTTTATTTGTGGCGTTAGATGGGGAGATTTCATAGCTAAGATAAGCCGCAAAACCCTTTGTGATAGTTTCACTTTGTTTGGTGAATGCGACACTTTCCACTGGGACATTGACCACTAATTCTTTCACGGTAATGGTGATGGAATCAGAGATGTTTTCATTTTCTTCCGCTTTAGCGGAAATGGTAACTTCACCAGCTGCCACACCAGTTACCACACCATTTTTATCAACGGTGGCAACGGATTCTAAACTACTTTCCCAAATTAAATTTTTGTTGGTAGCGTTAGATGGTTCGATCGTCGCAGAAATAGTTAATGTTTCATTCACTAAAACTTCATTACTATTAGCGGATAAAATAACGCTTTGCACCGCGACTGTTTGTACTTTACTAACTGTCACTTTACAGGTTGCTGTTTTGTTACTATCCACGGTGGTAACAGTAACAATTGATTCACCTTCACTAACAGCGGTCACTTCACCATCACTAACGGTAACGTGATTGTTATCTACTGACCATTTCACTTCTTTGTTAGTGGCACTAGATGGTGACACTGTTGCCTTAAGAGTGGCTTTTTCGCCTGCTGCAAGTGTTAGTTCTGTTTTATCTAAACTGACAGATGTAACATGAACTGTTTCGCCTCCTCCTTCGCCTTCTCCTCCGGATTTGTTGTTTTTACATCCGGATAAAGACATAGCAAAAAGAAATAAGGGCAATAAAAAGAGATTTTTTATCTTCATAATTACTTCTTTCCGTGCTTCTTTAAGAATGCACTTGTTATTTATATTTTAAACCTTTTTATAAACATATAAAAATAATAATATTTTTTGGTTATTTTTTGTATTATACTCTTGATAAGGAGAGGACTTTTTATGAGTAAAGTTGTGTTAATTGGCGGTGGTTCCGCGAGTGGTAAAACCTATGTATTAAATAAGGTGTTAGAAAAGATGCCAAAAGATAAAGTGGCGCATATTTCTATCGATGATTATTATAAGGATTTTTCACCCCTTCCAATGGAAGAAAGAGCGAAAGTTAACTTCGACCATCCAAAAGCCTTTGACTGGAAGTTAATGAACGCCCAATTAGCGGATTTAAAAAATGGTAAGACAATTGAAAAACCCATTTATGATTTCACAACTCATTCTCGTAGTAAAGTTACCGAAATTGTCGAACCTAAAGACATTATTATCATTGAAGGCATTATGGCCTTAGTTAACAAAGACTTAAGAGCGTTAGGAGATTTAATGGTTTTTATTTCCGCATCACGTGAGAGAAGATTAGTAAGACGTATCGAACGTGATATGCGAGAAAGAGGAAGAACTTACGATAGCATTATCGAACAATATTTCTCCACAGTTCTTCCAATGTATGAAGAAATTATCGCTCCTAGCCAATATTACGCAGATTTAATCATTAATAATGATGGATATTCTAAAAAGAGCATCGACGTCTTAGTGTCCGTCATTCAAAATATGTTAGAAAAAGAATAATGAATATTATATTTGAACAAATTAAAAGTATTATTGATCCATCCCTCCCTTTAGTGAGCAATTTAGCGAATATTGCTTCTATTTTGTTTAAATTAGAGGACGTCAACTGGGCGGGATTTTATCTTTCTGATGGTCATAAATTATTTTTAGGACCTTTCCAAGGCGAACCCGCTTGTACGATTATTCCTTTTGATAAAGGTGTATGCGGATATGCGTATACGAAAAAGGAAACCGTCGTTGTTGATAATGTCCATGAATTTAAAGGACATATCGCTTGTTCATCTTTATCAAAGAGTGAGATTGTCGCCCCAGTTACTATAAACGGGGAAGTTAAATTAGTGATCGACATCGATTCCCCGATTTATAATCGTTTTAAAAACGAGGATATTATCCTCGTTAATAAAGTTAGAGATTTAATCGCGACCTTATTTTAATAAAGTAGCGAGATATTCTATATCGTAATAGTTTTCGTAATCTAGTGGGATATCGACACCCGCGCCTTTTTCATCGCCTTCCCATTTATTATTCGCGACCCAACCTAAATGGAGGAGAGATGAATGTCTAAATGGTTCACCAGTAGGAAGGATATGTTCTGCGACGGAGCATTCACCACCACCGGAATTTTGACCGATGATTTTGACGAATCCGTTTTTACGGGCAAAATATGGTAAAGCATTACCACAAGAGAATGAATATTCACTAGTTAAAAGATAGATATCTAAATCATCGCCATAGCAATCATCTTCATCTATTTTTTGATCGTTATTCGTATCGACACTTAAATTATCTTGCACATAGGTATCCATATCAAGATAGGCTAAATATAATTCACTTTTCGCGTTTTTAGATAATAAACAGAGGATTTTCATCATGACACCGAGGACACCTCCGCCATTGGTGGATAAATCGATGACCACTTTTTTAGTGCCGCTTGCTTTGACTTCGTCTAACATACTAGCGAGGCGATAGAAATCATCAGATTGATAGACTTCTTCTTTGAATGAGCCGTCTTCATTAAAAGCATCATAAATAAATCTAAATGCCTCCATGGCTAAAAACGCTACTTCATGATCTTCAGAATAAAGGATACCACCGTATTTAACGCCTTTATCGACGTATACTCCCTCTTTTTTAAGTGTTAATTGAGTACGTAATTCTTTTCGATGTTGCCAAAGTGGACCATTGCTATCGAATGTTCCTTCTGACCATGGAGCGTTACTTCTTGTCATACCGGTATGACCATCATTGAGGTTTGCCATGACGTTCCAAAGAGCTTCAGTTCTGGTATAAGCACTATCGCTCATGAAGTTAGTAATTAAGCCTTGATTATGGAAGCGGCTATCCCAATCATCTTCATCCATTATGGATTTCAATCCATAAAGGTTTTCCATTAAAAAGAAATAGGAGTTTTTACGGTCTTCTTTAATATAATCAGGCATCACATTATTAAATTTATTAGTGATGTTTCTTTTCATGGTCTCTTCAGGAGTGGATAAGACTTCTCTATTTGGTTCGGAATTAGTGATGTAATAGTTAGCAAGATCATCAGTGGAGGAGAATTGGAAGATCTCTTCATAATCATAGACGTGGAAATAAGAAGCGGATTCGGAAAACGCAGCGTCTAATAAAGAAAGAGGATAATAGGTTTCTTTTTCGTGTCTAAAGGTTAGGTGATCATAGTAAAAATTATGATATCCTCCAGCGGAGAGGATTTTTTCATCGGAGAATAAACCTTTCATTAAAGAAGTAGAGGAATAATCTTCTTGCACTAAACCAGTGGAGATATTACCAGCGAACATTACTTTATTGAGTTTTGTATAAATTTGAGCAAGGAAAACAAGGGAGCCTTTTTCTTTTTCCATCACTCTTATTTGGGCGTAGTTTTTTCCATCGTAAGTTTTAAATTCGTATTTTTCATCTAAAAGATGACTGAGCATTTGGGTATATGTTTTCACCGTTAAATAAGGAACGTATTCTTGATTTTCGATATAACGGAAAGAATATTGGCCTAATGCTTGATTTTTTAAATCGACAGGGTTATCCACACTATTAGAGATATGTTGATCGAGATAATAGACAGGAATGGTTTTATCAAAGCTTGTCACGGTTTCTTTTTCTTCTTCAAAAAGAAAACAACCAGTGAGATTAATAGCGATTAAAGGTAAAAGGAACAATCTTTTTTTCATATTAGGAATCCCCTTCTTAAATATTCTATCATTTAATGAACAAAAAAACTCCTCAAAACGAGGAGTTTAACTGTTAAGTTTTGCTTAGAAGAGAACTTCTCTTGCTTTTTCTCTCACTTCTTTGGTGGTAGAGAATGGAATTCTAGAGGTGTATCCTTCTTTAGCAGCGACTAATTGATAGGCTGGCCATCTATAAATCATTTCATTCCATTGTCTAACGGCATCGTTATAAACTTCTCTAGCAGCGGTGATTTCTCTTTGGAGATAATCGTTATCTCTCATCGCTTTTTCAATACCGCTTGTGGATTTGAGTTCTGGATAACGCTCCACGACTGCTTTTAATTGAGTGTTAACGTTTTCAATCTTTTGAGCGGCATCGTTCATATTGTCTGGGTTAATGCCACTTCTGAAAGCGGTAACGGATTCTAAAACGGATTTTTCAAATTCCATTTCTTTGTTAATTAAAGCAGCGAGGTTTTGTAAGATAACCACTCTTTGTTCTAAATAGTTATCAATTTGGCTGGCAGCGTGTTGAATCTTTTGTTGTTGTTGTAATAAGTTCTTACGCGCCATCGCTTTCTTATATTGCAAAATGAGGCCTGGGATAATGAAAAGACACCACATTGCAACTTGGAATGCTTTTGTGCCACCAGTGACTTTGACTGGAAGTTGTTTGTCGATAACTCTTGCATCTCTTCCTTCTTCGTGTACTGGACCAGTTAATTCATCTAAATCATTTGCCATAAAAATTATTCTCCTTCTTTTTTATCAAAAAGCTTGTTTAATCTATCATTCAATTCTTTAGAACGGTAGGAGTAAGATGTCTTGTCTAAAAATGAGAAGACACCCTTAGAACATATTATACCATCACTAACGACATTGTTATTAACAAAATCGTTATATTCTTTAGTTTCAGTGAATTGGTAGAATTCACTACGGGTTAATTTGGAAGATTGCACAGTGAATGGAGTGACCTTAGAAATGGGTTGATATTCCATCCAATCAACAGGAACACTATGGTATCTTCCATCACCACCCATAACAGAGACATATTCGCGATGGGGAATAGCTTTATGACCGTAGGCGTGGATGTTAACTAAATCAGCATTACCATCTTTACGCATGAAATCACTCTTGATAATTAAATCAGTCGCGTTTTCTTCTGGTTCAAAGTAACTATTCACATAGTGATTGGCTTCCACTTCGATGGCTTTTGAGTTGAAGTTTTTGTATTGATTACGGTTAAAAATATATTCGTTTGTTGGATATTGTTGATATAAAGGAATAGATAAGATAGGCGCTAAATCGAAGAACAAGCCACAAAAGAAGTCTTGGTTGACTTGCATAAAGTGTTCTTTGGCTTTACTTAAATCAAATTGATGTAAGTAACGAGGATCACTATCGTAGTTAAAAAGTTGGGAATGGTGAGAGATGATGCTTGTAATCATCTTTTTCTTTATGAAATAGAAATCATCACCATAAGGATCTTTATGGGTAATGATATCAATCATTGATTTGGTGGCTAATGGGGTGAAAAGCAAGCGATATTGAACTTCGTTATCGCGGTTAACGCCATCGAAAAAGTCTTCAAAGTCATCATTACCAAAAGGCGTGAATCCTGGGTGTTTTGCGGCGTAGTTATTAATTTCTTTTTCGCGTTTATTGTAGAATTTTTTTAACCCACTTTCACTATAGTCTTTAATCATTGGTTCACGTGAGAAAGTAAGGTCAGGCGCTGCCTCAGATCCAAACACTAATTCGGTATGAGAAGAATAGGTTGGTTTTGGTTTTCTAATAGTCGCATGAAGAGTTTGTGTTCTTGTAACAGTGGTATAACCGCCTTTACCAGTGGGCACCCTTTCTGTCCAGTGAATGGTTAACGAACCAGTATATGGATAACTAACCATTTCCATATCGCGATGGCGGTAAATGATGAAGGGGTTACCTAAAATAGAACCGGTTTGTAATAATTCGGTTGAGGTATTATTGCCTTTTCCTTCATCCCAATGGAACTTCTCTTCTAACATCTCG
This sequence comes from Bacilli bacterium, assembly GCA_024696885.1. GTDB lineage: Bacteria > Bacillota_I > Bacilli_A > RFN20 > CAG-826 > CAJOLV01. Next base: position 1,734 of record JAILGI010000008.1, on the reverse strand, counting down.
ATCTTTTGCATATCCGCTTGGACATCAAGTTCAATTAAGGGAACGGTTTTATTGATTAAAGAGATGACTGTATCCCACTCGTATAATCTGTTTAAAGGAGCAAGTTGAGCGTATGCTTCTTCTTTTAATGTTTCGTATTCTTTAACCGCTTCTTTTTTTAAGAAGTTGAGTCTATCTTCTTTCTTTTTGCTTTGTATGCGATGAACTATCGCAAAAATGAAGAATCCGATGGCGACAACTAAAGAAGCGATGCCAATGAAAAGGAAGTGTTGTCCTTCGTTTTGGCTAACCATAATGCAGATGATTCCCGCGAAAATACCGATGACTAATAAGAAAAAGGAAAAGATTAAAATAATGGAGCTTTTAACTCTGCTAGATTTAAGCTTTTTTGTGTATAAATTAATTTCTTTTTCTTTCGCGTAAATCTTATCGCAAGTGGCTCTATTAGCACCTTCATCAATATTTGCTTTTTGGCGAAGATTTTCAAAATATTCATCGCAGTATTGGCGGTGTTCTTCTTTTAATTGAAGGAGGTATTTTTTACGGGGTTCTAAAATTTGTTCGACCATACTCTTAATCTTAAGACAAAAGGTGATTATTTTCAATGATATATCAAATTTTTATATTTGATAGTATAATATAAATATGAATAGGAAGCGCTTAATCACTGTTATTGTTCTTAATTCCCTAAATGTCTTTTTAATCATTTTGGGATTAATTTTCTCTTTGACTGATTTTACATTTATGGGTGGTGAAGGAAGATTAACACCTCAGCAGACTAATTTATTCTCTCTTTTTACAGTCGATAGCAACCTCTTATTATGCATTTTTAGCGGTATTATTTTGGTCTATCAAATTATGGTATTAGTGAAAAAGAGAGAGGATATACCATATTTTGCTTATATCTTGAAGTTTATTGGCACTGTTGGAACAACATTAACATTGTTAACCGTTATCTTTTATCTCTCTCCTATTTTAGGATCCAATTGGTGGATGCTTTTCACTAACACCAATCTCTTCTATCACCTTGTTTGCCCAGTTATCGGTATTGTTTCTTTCCTCTTTTTTGAAAATGATTTTGAACTAAGTTTAAAGAAATGCTTTATCGGTGTTATTCCGATGTTGATATATAGCTCTTATTACATAATTAATGCTTATTCCCATCTCGATGAGAATGGAAAAATAAAAGAAGGATACGATGTTTATGGCTTTGCCTCACATGGTATCCCTGCTTCAATTATCGCGAGCGTTATGATGGTCGCGTCTACTTTATTAATTGCGTTCCTTCTTCTTTTGATTAACCAAAAAAACGGTCACAAAAAGAATTAGAAATCTTTATACATTTTAATGTGTTTTATACCGGCTTCTACGAATGGTTCTCCATCCGTGATGAAGCCCATTTTTTCATATAGTTCTTTTATATAATATTGCGAATGGAAAAATATCCTACATGGGTTATATTTGCCAGCGATGTAATCTACGAGGAACATAAAGGCTTCTTTACCATAACCTTTTCCTCTAAATTCCTTCAAAATAGCAAATCTTTCGATTTTGATACCTTCTTCCACGACTCGATATCGAATCGTTCCAATCGCTTCTTCATTTAAACAGATAAGGAAAGATTTAGATTCCATCTCTTCTTTAAGCAAAGCGTCCTCAGCATAAGGAATGTTTTGTTCGATCATAAACACTTTTTGACGGATATCGAGCATCTTCCATTCATCGATTGGTGTC
>JAILGI010000064.1 GCA_024696885.1 Bacilli bacterium | reverse complement strand
TTGCCATATTTTTGACCCTCCTATCGGTCAATGATATATTCGCTCTATATACCATAAATAGCAAGTTATATCAAAGATATAAAGTAAGATAAAACGCCTCATTTCTGAGACGTTGTCTTTATTTAACTTTTCCTTAGTTTTCCCAAGGAGAATTCAACCATTTTACTAGGTCTTTTAATGAATCACTTTCAAACAAAGGTTCATCCCAGTGACCTTCACCATCAGGCGTTCTTCCATAAACTGAATAGCGATGTTTGTTCCAACAACAGTTTATTTGAATTGTGAACTGTACATCTCCAGTTTCTAAAGAGGCAAAACGGAAATCGTCATAAAGTGGTCCATTTAATGGGCAGTTATTTTTAAACCAAACATACCAATCATTGAGGTTGACCTTACCTCCTCTTTTAACTTGACGGACAATATTTCCCATCTTCTTGGTTTTATTAGCAAGACTAGAGTCTTTACAAAACCAATCGTACCAACCAGCTTGGATTTGAACTCTTACATCTTGAGAATCAAATTCCCCAGAAAGGAACTTATTAATCCATTCGTTAATCGAGATTCTATCTTTCATTATTTTAGAACCTCCCTAACATCGCTAACTGGAACCATTACATTGATTCGATTTGCAACCATGTAGGCAACATTTTTATCGTTCATGTTCCCACCAGTGACTTTGATGGAAACCCATGTGCCTTCAAGAGCATGTTCATCAGTGCTTATTTCAAACACTGTTCCGATGACTTCGTGGCGGCCATATTTTCTGAAAATCGCTCTCACTTTGTCATCGATTTTGATTTCTTCTTTTTTCATCGATTCGACCCTCCTATTGGTCATATGTATATTCGCTCTTAGTGAGTTATATAGCAAGTTATATCTAAGATATAAAGCCTTACAATTTAAAGGTATTTTTCATCGATATAAAGATAGAAGTTAAGACATTAACAACGATGGAATTACCAGCTTGTTTATAAAGTTGAGTTTCGCTATTTCCACTAGAGAAAGCGACATCAATTCGAGTGTCATCCCACCCCATTAATCTCCAACATTCTCTTGGAGTTAATCTTCTGATATTGATAAGGTCATCTTTATCGTTTACCACTACTCCAACATCAGAGACACTTGTCTTTAAAGTAGGAATCATCGATTTCTGAACGACTCCTCTTTTAAATTTCATTCGGTTGGTGTAAATCCCATCTCCTACTTCGGCAGCTGCATAACCAGCTTTTGTTGCTTGAGGAACGAGGATCACATTGTCTTTCTGAACCGTTGTTATCGTATTGGTTATCGGTTCATCCTTGATTTCGAGTCTTTGTTCGTTTTTGCCATTAACTGGTCGACCTCTAATCGCCCCTACAGCTGGAAGAATAACAAAGTTATCAGTTGCTCTTCCTCCTGGGTTTGTGGTTATCGTATAAGCAATTTCAGAATGCTCATCATGAGGTCTAAATCTTCTGCCTCGAATGAATCCATTTCTATTTTCTAAATCACAAGCATACTTAATGAATCTATCGCTTAAGAAATATCGCTCTTCGACATTTGTTTCGAGCAAGTCACTTAACTTAGTTACTAGTTCTTGCGTTTCTGGAAAGACAAAGTCTCCATCATAATCAAGAACCGATAACATAAAGCAACGTTCCCTATTTTGAGGAACGCCATAATCTTTCGCATTAAGAACTTTATAAAATGACTTGTAACCCAGAGAAGCTAAATAATCGATCCAGGTTTGGAATAAAGGAAGAAATCTCTTTGACACGATATTTTTCACATTTTCCATTAAAAGAAATCTTGGAAGAGTGTCGTTAGCTTTGCTAACTTCGAGCAATCTTTGAACTTCCCATAATAAGGAACTACCAGTGTTGCTACCTTTTTCAAAACCCTTCATTTGACCAGAAATAGAAATATCAGTGCATGGAAAACTGTAAGTCCATAAATCAACTTTAGGCAATCCTTCCACTGTTTTGATATCGCCTAGATTAATGGTCCAACCATGAAGTTTGCGATAAGTTTTAATCGAATATTTATCGATATCGCACATCGCCACTATTTCATGTTCTATTCCACTTCTCTTTAAGGCCTCGGCTTGAGCGCCTACGCCAGAAAATAATTCGACAACTTTTAACATCGATGACCTCCAATTAAGGTCACCGACTCTGACCTTTAAACTTGTTTATAGGATTAAAAAGTCCTCTATTTCATTTAGAGGAATTTGCTGTCCGTCTCTAACCAAGAAGCAGTTCTCATAACTTCCTTTATGGCGGAGATATCTTTTTACAATGACATCTGCGTATTTTTCATCAAATTCCATCGCGAGTCCTTTTCGATTTAAGTCCTCACAGCAGATGATCGTTGTGCCACTGCCACCGAATAAATCTAGAACCCTTTGATGTTCCTTGGATGAGTTTTGAATAAGATAGCCAAATAAGTCGAGTGGCTTCATTGTTGGATGAAGATCATTCTTTCTTGGTTTATCAAACTCTAAGAAATTAGTGCAGGTTAAACCGCCATAGAAATTATGGCTTCCATTTTTCCACCCATACATGCATGGTTCATAAATCCATTTATAATCCGCATAGGAGAGATTTGGAGATGGCTTTTTCCAGATAAGCATTGAACGGAATTCTAAACCTGTATCAAATAAGGAATTGATAATATTTCTTAATTCCATCGTGGCAAACCAGATATAAAAAGCACCACCTTCTTTAAGTGATGCTTTAAGGTTTATAAATACTTTATCAAGGAACGCTTTATAAGCTTCTTTATCCATGAAATCGTTCTTAATGGTCTGCCCATCGCTACCTTCATAATTAACGTTATAAGGAGGATCAGTTACCACCAGGTCAACTTCTTCATTTTCGATGAGTCTTTTTACTTGTTCTGCATCAGTTGAATCGCCAACAAGTAATCTATGATTACCAAGTAGATATAAGTCACCCTGTTTTGAGTGAGGTTCATCCACTATGAATTGACCTTCATCAAAGTCATCTTCTTCAACCTTAATGCGGTCTTTAAAATCCATGAATTTTTCAGGCATTCCGAACTTGGTGAAATCAAATTCAGGAAGAGCCTTCATTTCTAATCTAACTAACTTACCGTTCCATTTGGAATTCATGCTAGTCATGTTATCCGCTAAACGGTAGGCTTTGATTTGTTCTTCGGTTAATTTATCAGCTAAGATACATGGGACTTGTTTAATTCCCATTTTCTTTAAAGCTTTAATTCTAGTGTGGCCTGCGACTAAGACATTGTCTTTATCAATAACAACAGGAACCAAGAATCCAAAGTTCTTGATTGATTCAATAACAGCATCAACCGAATTGTCATTATCACGTGGGTTATTTTCATAAGGAATAATCGCATCCACGTCATGCATGATAATTTCAAGATTCATGTCAATCTCTGGTAGTGTCTCCACTATTTCTTTTTCTTCGTTGGTTTCAGACATGTTACTTTATTTCCTTTCTTAAATTCGCGGTCTTCTAAATCTTTATCCATATCAGGATCAACAAACTTTTTGCCCCAGT
>JAILGI010000061.1 GCA_024696885.1 Bacilli bacterium | reverse complement strand
AACACTTAGTGTTGCCAATGATTATCCATTCGTTGATGCTGATGTTCCAGGTAAAGTAGTTAATATTTCTTATACCGAAGAAACAATTGAAAAAACAGCATCATTCAATATTTCTGTTTATGCTACAGCAGAATATGAATTAGTTACCGAAGCTCCAGCAGATTGGTCTGGTAACTACTTAATGGTGGCGTCCTATACAGACGGTGAAGAGGTTTCACATACAGTCGCTATGAATTCTGCTTTAACAAACTTCGACAACCCATTAAACTTCAAAGATATTACAGTTGATGGGACTAAAGCAACCGCAGGCCAAGAATGTGAATTTACAGTTGCTGCTTATAGCAGTGGATATTCCATGCAAGGAAAGAACGGTAAATATGCTTACGGCGATGGCAATAATAGATTTATGACAAGTGCTGAACCAAAAGCTTTAACATTTGCCTATACTTCTGGTGAAGATAAAGGATCAAGTATTACCGCTACAGCTGGTATGACAATGAGATTCAACACCTCAACTGCCGGTGGAGAAAGATTCGGATTCTATACTGGCGAATTCTATGTCAAACTGTATAAACTCGTCGAATCTGACAATGCCGATGCATTTGCTCAATTATTCTTAGAAACCTTATCTACAGGTGCTTCTGCCGTCTGTCAATACGATGAATCAACACATACTGTTAGTACAGACGTTGCAGCATTAAAGAGCGCTTGGATTAGTTTAGCAGGCGATTATAGCTCTTTAACACAACCAGAAAAAGAACAATTCAGAACTGGTTCACCAAGTGAAACTGGCACAAATATCCAAAAAGCCTTAGCCCTTTATGTCCATATTGCTACTGTTTATGGTCATCAATTAGACAGTACCGATGGTGCGGACGACTTCGACTTTATGGGTAGAAATATTGTCCCACTTGCCTCATCTCAATCTGGCTTAGTGGAAATCGATTCCACAAATGTCCCATTCGTTCTCGTGATCATCTCCTTAGTTAGCGTTACCGCTATCGCAGGATGCATCATCTTAAGAAAGAAAAGACATTATTAATATCTAGAGATATTTAATAAAATGAACTAACCCTAGGGTATAAACCTTAGGGTTTTTCTTATGCGCGTAACTACTATTTATAAATAAATATCTTGATATTATTTTTCTTATGTTTATAATAATTTGAGAATGATTATCAAATTATGAAATATATTACCAAAAACAAAATCCAAGTTATTAACATCTTAAAAGATAATTCTTATCAACATCTCACTATTGAGCAAATTGATAATCTTTTAAATAAACAAGTCCCCATTGCGACTTTATATCGCATTATCGATTCCCTTGTTAATGAAGGAATAGTGAGGAAGTATTCTTTAGATAATAATACCCCTGCTTGTTTTCAATATATTGATGATAATAATCATCATGAACACTTCCATTTAGTGTGCACTAAATGTGGTAAATTATTTCATTTAGAATGTCATGAAGTAAATCATTTATTAAGTCACATCAAAGATGAACATGGATTTGATGTGGATATTTCTAAAGTTAATCTCTATGGAATATGTAAGGAATGTCAAAAGGAAGATAAATAATTATGCCCTGGGATGTTATTAAAGATATATTGTTAGATTCATTAAAAGATAGCGGTCTAGTCTTTATCTTTGTTTTTCTCGTCCATCTTCTCTTATCTTTCATCGATCATCAATTTGCTAATTTCTTAGTGAAAAGAAAGAAAACAAGCCCCCTTTTTGGTGCGTTATTTGGTCTTATCCCTCAATGTGGTACATCCGTTTTAGGCGCGGATTTATATATTAAGAAATATATAAGTATTGGTACCTTAACCGCGATATTTCTCTCTTGTAGTGATGAAGCCTTCATCTCCATTTTAACAAGTGGTAAAGGTGATAAGATAATCATGATTCTCCCTTTAATGGGATTAAAATTCTTAATTGGTTTTATAATCGGCTATCTATTTGATTTAATTAATCGTAAGCAAAACATTATCCAAGTGGATGAAGTTGAAGAAGAACATGAATGTCACACCCATCATCACGAGAACACCAAGGTTCATCGTCACTTAGTTCACCCCTTAATCCATTCTCTTGAGATATTCATTTATGTTTTAATCATTAACATTGGTTTTTCAGTCTTAATCTATTACATTGGTGAAGATAACTTTAAAAACTTCATCATCACTAATAGATATTTAACTCCTTTATATAGCTCTATTATTGGTTTAATCCCTAACTGTGCTTCTTCTTTATTCTTATCCGAGTTATTCATCGATGGTTCCCTCTCCTTTGGAGCGTTGCTATCCGGTTTATTAGTGAACGCTGGATTAGGTATGATGATACTCTTAAAGAGTAAACATAAAGGTAAAGATATCTTATTTATCTTCTTAGTCTGTTTTATTACCGCTATAATAAGCGGCTATATAACCTGCTTAATAAGCGGTTTCTAGTAAATAAAATATATAAAATAATCTTTTTCGTGCCTTAGTTTGCATAAAAGGCATGAATATGTTATATTCGATATCAATTAAATAAAGAAAGGAAGTGGTCCAGCAATGCCTGAGCCTATATCGTGGCTGATAATCGTATTATGCATTGTCTTATCTTTTATCTTCTCCGCGAGTGAAACCGCTCTTACATGCTGCAATCGCTTCAAAATCCAAGTCAAAGCGGATAATGGCAGTAAAACTGCTAAACTCCTTTTGCGTTTATGTAATAAATATGACCGCTCCTTAACCGCGGTCTTAATCGGATTAAATGTCGCTGCTATCGCTTTATCCACTGTTACTACAGTGTTATTTTTAAAGTACACGCACGCGACAGAAGATATGGAAACATGGGTGAGTTTAATCACATCTATTGTTTTATCCTTTGTCTTATATATCTTTGGTGATGCTCTTCCGAAAACCATCGCTAGAGCGATTCCAGACACCATTAGTTATATAGTTACATATTTCATCTACATCTTAAGATGGATATTAACATATATCATTCCTTTAACTATTATCTTTGAATTATTAGTTAAAGGCATTGAAAAGATGTTCAAAGTGAAAAAGGTGGATGAATTCACCGAAGAAGACTTTGAAAATGTCGTCGAAAAAGTATCAAACGAAGGTGTCTTAGATGAAGAACAAACCGAAATCATCCAATCCGCCTTAGAATTCGTCGATACAAATGTCAAAGAAGTCTTAACACCCCGTAATAAAATACACGCTTTAGATATACACGGTCTCACTAATGACCAATTAAAAGATAAATTAATCAATGTTAAATATTCCCGTATTCCTATCTACGATAAGGAATTTGATAACTTTATCGGTGTTTTAAACATTAAAACATTCTTTAAGGAATATTATTTAGATCCTCACGTTTCTATCGCTTCTATCTTACAAAAACCATATATCGTCTCCCCTGACATCATGATTGATGACTTATTTAATGGTTTTAAGAAAAACCATACCCATTTAGCTTTAGTCAAAGATAATAACGGTAAAACCATTGGTATGGTCACCATGGAAGATGTCTTAGAAGAATTAGTGAGTGATATTTCTGAATCCTCTCCGAAAGTGAGGAAGAACTAATATGTGGGCGATATATCTTACTATCGTTATTTCTTGTATGGTTTTCTCCTCTTTCTTTTCAGCTTGCGATTTAATCTATGGTGTTGTTGATCAAGATAGACTCATCAAAGAGAAAGAAAAAGGCAATAAAAGAGCAAAAGTCGCTTTAAAAATCGCGCAAGACTATGAATGGTCTATATCCTCCATTCTTTTCGGTAATAGTGTGGTTAACATCATCGCTTCCTCATTTGTTACCTTATTAGGTATTCTCTGGGGCATTGAAAGCTGGATTGCTATCGCTTTCGGTGTGCTTTTGATTATCTTCTGTGAATTCTTACCTAAAGCGATTGCTAAAAGATTTAATTATCCATTAAGTAAAGCTTTTGCTTATCCCGTAGTAATCCTTAAATATGTCTTAATTTTCGTTTATCCAATATCTAAATTATTCGCTTTAATTTCTAAACTCTTTAAAAAGAGATCAATTGAAGAAGATAAGATTGATGAAGATGTCCTCACCGAAATGGTGGATGAAATCGAAGAAAAAGGTATGCTAGAAGAAGGCGAAGCCGAATTAGTGAGAAGCGCGATTGATTTAAACGATATTCAAGCCTTTGAAATCATGACACCTCGAGTCGACGTCTTCGCGATTAATGTGGAAGATGATATTGAACAAATCCTTAAAGAAGGAGAAATCTTCATCCATTCCCGTATTCCTGTTTATAAAGACACAATTGATAATATTATTGGTATTTTACCAATAAAAGCATTATTATGCTCAGCTTTAAAAGGTGAAAAGATCGATGTCTTATCACTTTGTTATCAACCAATATTCATTCCTCGTAACCATCAAATCTTAGATTTGTTAGATGAATTTAAATCCTCTAAAGTCCATATTGCCGTCATCGTTGATGAATATGGTGGAACAGAAGGAATTATTACCATGGAAGATATCTTAGAAGAAATCGTGGGTGATATCTTTGATGAAACCGATGAAATTGAAGAGGAATATCAAGACGAAGGTAATGGTGTTTATATTGTCGATGGAGCGATGAATATCGAAGACTTCTTCGCTTTAATCGGTTACGAAAAAGAATTTGAAACCGACTATTCCACCGTGGGTGGATTAGTCCAAGAAATATTAGATAGATTCGCCAAAACCGGCGATGAATTCACCTTTGATAACCGTTATAAATGTAAAGTTTTATTCGCTGATGAATTCACTGTAGAAAAGTTAAAAGTCATTGATACTCAATACGAAGAAATCGATGAAGAAGATTAATAAAAGTGGGTTAATTTATGGATGATATGAATCGCGATAGACACTACGCCTTAATCGTCAATAATTCCTACATGGATGATGATTTATATTACCTCAATGAATTCTGCGCTTTAGTAAAGGTGATAGGCTTAGAAGTTTTCGTATGTACCGCGCAGAAAGTAGAAGTACCTAATCCATCGACTTATATCGGTAAAGGAATGGTGGAATACATCAAAAACATCATCTCTGATTTAAATAATGAAAGTGAACATTTAAAAGACAATATTGTCGTCGTCACTAATTTCCCATTAACTGGTACACAACGTTACAATTTAGAGAAGAAAATCGGGGTTCCCGTCGTAGACCGCCACTATATTATCCTCAAGATATTCGAACTTAACGCTCATAGTGTGGAAGCTAAATTACAAGTGGATATCGCTTCTTTGACCTGGAGCAAAAACCACCTCATTAATAAAGAAGGAGCGTTCTCTCAAGTCACCTCTGGAGGTGGCCTCCATAACAAGGGAAGTGGCGAAAAGAAAATCGCTTTAGATAGACGCAAAATTGAAAGAATGATCAACGTCAAAAAAGAGGAATTAGAGCGCATTAAATTAGCGAGAAGAAATTCACGTAATAAGAGGAATAATTCCGGTGAATATAAAGTCGCAGTTGTGGGTTATACTAACGCTGGTAAATCTACCCTCATAAATGGCTTAATTAACTACGCTAACGGAAGTAAAGAAAAAGAAGTTTTAGTGAAGGATCAAGTATTCGCCACTTTAGAAACTTCCACTCGAGAAATTGCTAAATTTGGTAATCTCAAATTCTTAATCACCGACACTGTGGGATTTGTTTCTAATTTACCCACCACATTAGTGAATGCTTTCCGTTCTACCTTAGAGGAAGTCAAGGAAGCGGATTTAATCATCCACGTGGTCGATGTATCCGATGAAAAGAAAGAAGAGCAAATTAAAGTCACCCAAGATGTTTTAAATGAAATCGGGGTTAGTGATATACCAACCATCTATTTATATAACAAATATGATTTATTAAAGGATAAGCCCACTAAATTACTAAGTAATGATTCCTTATATTGCTCTTTAATTAATAATAATGATATAGAGGAGATTTATCATTTCATCCTCTCTAATCTCGCTAAAAACTGGAAAAAAGAAGAATTATTAATCCCATATGAAGAGGATTATGCCTCTTTCAGCTCTAATAACTACATCTATAAGATGCGACAAAATAAAAACGGTTATGAATGCACCGTTTACCTTAATCCGAGAACTTTATATAAGTTTAATTATCTTTTAGACAAGAATTCCTGATAGATGCGATAAATCTCATCAGCGACTTCTTCCACAGTTTCGTATTCCGATTCAATCGTGCAATCAACAGAAGGAATGTTCTCCTTCTTAAAAGCTTCACGATCATGAAGAATACGGCTTTTTATTTTTTCTTCTTTATCACCACGAACAATCATGCGCTTAATTCTCGTATCTTCTGTCGATTCTAAGAAGAAGGTAAGGATATTATCATCGTGAAGGTCAATATAAGCTTTTAAGCCCATTGGATCAACGACAACGCATTTGTTCTCGGCGATTTGGTCTTTCGTGGAACCGTAAAGATGATCATTATAGGTGGTATATTCCACAAAACGTCCATCATGAATCATTTCTAAGAACTTATCTTTAGAAACAAAGAAATAATCTCTACCATCTTTTTCACCCACTCTTAAATCACGAGTCGTGGTCGTGATGGCTTTCACGATGCCATATTTCTTGGCTAACATCTTGGCAACTTCGGTTTTTCCACTGGCGCTCGCGCCTGCTAAGACAATCATATATTTATTATAGAAAAGAAAATTTGAAAAAAAAGAATAAAAAAACGCAAAAAAGTTATTACAAAGTAATAAAAAAATAAAATAAAAAAATTTTTCAAAAAAGTGAAAATAATTAGCCATTTTTTCCCAATAAGTTAATAGGAAGTATTTTTCCTAGAGGTGAATAGATGGATATCAAAAAAATGCAATTCGTTGAATTAGATAAGAAGATGCAATTCTTAGCGAGTACCTATTTTACCTCTTTATTTAAAAGTGAAAGAGTACCCACTTTACATGATAGCGATCAAGAAGAAGTAGTGGCCCCATTAAAAGTCTTTATTAATCGCATGCAATCGACTTTTCTAATGCTTAATAAGGAAGAACAAAAGATTATTAATAACGATTATTTCTTTGAAGATTATCCCTATTGGTGGGAATCCATTTATTCCAAGAAAGATTACTTTCAAATTAAAAGACAAGCACTTATCCACTTTCTGAGGACTTTCTATGAAGAATAATGTTTTAAAAATTGTCACTTTGTTCGGTATTACGCCTCTATTAATGGGGGCAACAGTCCTACCAGATCTATTACCTTCAGTCAACGTGGATACGGATTATATCGGCCCTTATTCTTACCATCAAAGCGATCAAAGTATATCTTTCACTGTTACCTTTAAAAACTATGGAACAGTGAATGGGGTATTTGAAAGGATAGTCGTGGAAACCGATACCTATCCCAATGCCTATATATCTAAAAAGAAAGTTCATAACATTGAAAGCGATTCTCCTTACACTGTATCCTTTACTATTCCCACGAGTGAACTATATGGGGATGAACCGATGAAATTAACCTTCACCATAATGAATGCATCGAAGACTTATTGCACCCGTTCTTTCTCTATTCAACCAGTTAGTAGCGCGACTATATCACCCTTTGATTACAAAAAGAATAAGTATGAATTAGGGCCATTCGCCGCGAAGCTAAGCGGTATCTATATTACCGAGTGTAAAGAAACTTTTAAATTCGCTAATTA
>JAILGI010000018.1 GCA_024696885.1 Bacilli bacterium | reverse complement strand
TTCTTTCGCGAGTTCGTATAAATCTTCCTCATCCATATATTGAACTTGTGAATTAATCACTTCTAAATATTCGATTTCTTTAATCGCTTTTTCTTTCTCTTCGCGATTAATTGAGAGTGTTCTTTTGGCCTTTTTATATTTCTTAAAATATAAATTCGCTACTTGACCAATTGGTATATTTCTATCGATATCTAAATTGTTGTCCTTGATATATTGCTCTAATAATTCTTTTTCATTAATAAAAGCGAGTAGATTACTACCTATTTCTTGATAGACAAGTTTCTTTTCAGCGTTTTGATATTCGTTATCTAGCACGGTTAATTTAGCTTTTAAAGATTTGATACGCGTTTTGATGAATTTAAATAAAACATCATATTTTTCTAATAGTCTTTTTTCTTTCGCTTTATAAATATATTCATTCGCATGTAGTCTAATTTCTTCTAAAGGAATAATCTCTTCTTCCTTTTTAAAAGAATCGCTTTTTGGAATGAAAATATAAGACATACCACGTATTATTGGACGATTATTTTCTAAAGATGAATAATGCGCCGCATAACTAATCAAGCCGTCTTTATCTAGCAAAATGAGGTTAGAACGGAAAGGTATTAATTCCAAAATTAAATGCTTATTTTCTTTTTCAAAATAGTCATTCGTTTTGCTTAATGAAAAGTCCACAACACGATCTTCGTTAATTAAAGAAATGTCTAAAATAATTGCTTCTTTAAGTTCTTTTCTTAAGACATCAGAAAGGCCACCCGTAATCGTGGAGATAGAATCATTTACTTCGCATAAAGAGATAAAAGGATTTTGATGATCTAAACACACTAAGAGTTTTTCTTTTCGATAAGTAGAGAAAGAAATAAGAAAAACACGAGAATTAATCAAGGTAATATTGGTAATACGATTGCCTATTATTTTCTCTTTTAAATCAAAAATGAGGGTCTTTAATGTCGCTGTGTTTATTTTCATTTTGTGAAAATATATTAACATAACTCTTGACCTTTAAATAAATATTTATTTATAATTCCTCCATGAAAAACAAAAACGAAAAGGGTTTATTAATTATTCTCTCTGGTCCATCAGGAGTGGGAAAAGAGACAGTCAGAACAAGACTGATGAAAATCAAAGACTTTGACCTTGTCTATTCTGTTTCCATGACTACACGTGAACCAAGAAACAAAGAAGTTGATGGAATCAACTATTATTTCGTTACCCAAGAAGAATTCAAACACAATATTGAAATCGGCAACTTCTTAGAATACGCCAAATTCGTTGGTAATTACTATGGCACCCCCATGGATAAAGTGGAAGCTTTAAGAAATGAAGGCCATAACGTCCTATTAGAAATTGAAATCAATGGGGCTAGCCAAGTAATGAGCAAAGTGAAAGATGATAGAATGATTTCTTTCTTCTTAATGCCACCTAGTTTAAAAGCGCTTGAAGAACGCATTAGAAATCGTAAAACGGAAAGCGAAGAAGTCATTTTAGAAAGATTAAATAAAGGCAAAGAAGAAATGACGAAAACTCAAAATTATGACTATGTCATATTGAATGATCGCATTAATCGCGCCGCGGAAGAAATCAAAGATTTAATTGATAAAAAGCTAAATATCACAAAATAAGGACGAGGTATTAAGACATGTTAATAGTTGAAACACTAATTGAATATGCCACACATTCACTGGATCGTCCTTTTTCTTATATCTATAAAGGAAATAAAAAGATAGAAAGAGGATATCGCGTCCTTGTTTCTTTTAATAATCGCGAAATTGTCGGATATGTTTTATCTGTAAAAGAAACTGATAAAAATAAAGAGGAATTAGAAGAAGAACTCGGATTTCAAATTGATGAAATCAAAGATGTTTTAGATACTGCGCCTTTATTAACCGAAGATTTGTTAGAACTAGCTGATGAAGTAAGCGAATATTATCTCGCACCTAAAATCAGCGTTCTTCAATCTATGCTCCCTCCATCTTTATCTCCTCGTAGATCATCATTAAAAGCCCCTAAGATTAGCTACAATCAATACGTCGTGCCTCTTGATGAAGATGAAGAGGGATTAACCCCTAAACAAATTGAATTATTGCGCTTTATTTCTTTAGAAAAGAAAGTTTTAAAAAGAGACATCAAATCCGTCTCTATTGTCAATAAATTATTAGAACTAGGCAAAATAGAAATAGTTTTAGAAGAAAAAAGAAGATTAGAAATCCCAGATTATAAATACGAAGTACCTCCTCGATTATCTGAGGAACAAGAGCAAGTTATTAAAGAATTCAATGAATCGCACGATGATGTCTATCTTTTAGAAGGTGTCACCGGTAGTGGTAAAACGGAAGTCTATTTATCTCTATCAGAAAAAGTATTAAAAGAAGGCAAATCCATTTTAATGCTCGTTCCAGAAATATCATTAACTCCAATGATGATGGAATATTTTATCCGTCGCTTTAAAAATAACGTCGCTATTCTCCATAGTGAATTAACACCTGCCCAAAAATACGATGAATATAGAAAAATCGCAAAAGACGATTGCCATGTTGTTATCGGTGCGAGAAGTGCGATATTTGCTCCTTTAAAAAATATTGGTTTAATCATCCTTGATGAGGAACATGTTGAATCATATAAGCAAGATGTTGTGCCTTTTTATCACGCTCGAGAAGTAGCAATTATGCGTGCTAAAAAGCATAAGGCAAAAGTCATTTTAGGTAGTGCCACCCCATCATTAGAATCACGCGCTAGAGCTCAACAAAAAATCTATCATCTCCTCACTTTAAAAAAGAGAATTAATAATCAAAAATTACCGGCAACCACAATTGTCAATTTACTTGATTATCGTAATATCGATAGAGACTCATATATCTTTTCTAAACGTTTAAGAATGAATATTGCGCAAGTCTTAGAAAATCAGGAACAAGCCATTCTTTTGATCAATAGACGTGGTTTTTCCACGAACGTTTCTTGCCGTAGTTGCGGATATGTGTTTAAGTGCCCAACCTGCAATATTGCATTAACCTACCACAAAACTGATAACATGCTCAAATGTCATCATTGCGATTATGTGGAACCGATGGAAAAAGAGTGTCCAGAATGCCATTCTCAATATTTAATGAAAACCGGTTTTGGCACAGAAAGAATTGAAGAAGAAGTACATCGCTTATTTCCGAAAGCCAAGACTTTAAGATTAGATAGTGACTCCGCCAAAATTAAGGCAAAGATACCGGAAGTAATCGAAAAATTCCGAAAAAAAGAAGCGGATATCCTTATTGGAACCCAAATGATCGCTAAAGGTCATGACTTCCCTGATGTCACTCTTGTCGGTGTTGTTTTAGCGGATATTGGTCTATCTATGCCTAATTATCGAAGTAGTGAAAGAGCGTTCCAATTAATCACCCAAGCCGTTGGCAGAAGTGGCAGAAAAGAAAAACTTGGCCAAGCTATTATTCAAACCTACAATCCATCACATTACGCGATTACTTTAGGCGCTCGCCAAGACTATGAATTATTCTATCGAAAAGAGATGGAAATGCGTAAAGCGCAGCATTATCCGCCATATACTTTCATGACAGCGATAACCATCTCTGGTAAGAATGAGAATAATGTCATTCAAGCGGCTTATGATTCTGTTGATTATCTGAATGATAAATTCAAAAGCGATGGTGTTATTCTAGGACCATCCACTCCCTATATTGCTCAAATACGCGATCAACATATGAGAACTATTTTGGTTAAATATCGCCTCGACGATTTAGCCCATGACATACTCAAAAAATATGTTGATTTATTCGCTTTAAAATCCGGTATCAGTATTGCTATCAATATTGATCCATACAATTTTTAGTTAAAAATTTGTATTAAGTTATATTATAATACTCTAGAAAGAGGTTTTTCTTATGATTACAGTCATTATCTACGGTTTAGATCAATTCGTCGTGGGAAGATTGTCCCGCGAATTAACACCAAATTTAGCTAAGCTTTATGAGCTTAAAGAAGAAGAGATTATCTTCGTAGCTCCACAAAATATGGTTTTCCATAATGGTGTGGAACAAACATCTTGGAATATCCTTATTCATGTGCACGCTCCAAAGATGTCTGTTATGGTGCAAGATGAAGTGGCCCAATTCCTTACCGAAGCCATTGGAGAAATTGCTATTCATAAAACCATCGAATTCTATTACTACGATAAAGAAGACCGTTATCAAGTATTAAATAACGATTATCCTCGCTTTATTAGTGAAGAAAACCTTGTCGATGTCGAACAAGAATATGATGAAGAGATGGAAGAAGGGGAAGAAGATGACCAAGTCTATACTGGTGACATCTTCAAAGGCGTATTGAAATAGTATGAAACTCCTATCTACCTCTCATTCCTGTTTGATGGACGTTCTTTATAAAGAAATTCCATTTAAACTCGCCATAGAAAACAGCGCCAAAAAACATACAATTTTTAAAGAAAACAGAAAACAACTTACCGCTGTCGTGGGTTGTTCCTTAAGACATTTTTATATCTTTTCTTATCTTATTAATAAGGTAAGAGATAACTATAATAACGAACAAAAAGCCGCTTTATTAGTGTATCTATCCGATCACTTATTTTTAAATCTCATTTCAAGCGCGGACTTTGAAAAATTGTTCCTTTCTTTAGAAATCTCACAATCCGAGATTAATAAGCTCAATGAATTATCTAAAGATAAAGAGAAATTAATCCCCGCTGAATATAACAAGGATTCTATCGAATTCTTACATTACCGTTACAACACTCCAGAATGGGTGACCAAAATCTGGATGAAACATTTTAAAGGTTATACCTATAAAATCTTAAGAGCGAATAATAAACCCGCCTTACATTATGGTTATGTCAATAAATCTTTAGCGAATAAAGAAGAACTCATTAATAAATATCGCGAAGTGGAAGATTCCCCATTTGAAAATCTCATTATTTATAATGGCAATGTTCCATCTCGTTTCCACCCTCTATATAAGAGCCGCCAATTAGTGTCTACTTCACCCGCGGAAGATTATTTATTAAATAAACTCGATTTGGATCCCTTTAGACCAATTGTTATTTATAGTGAATATAAGAGCAATTTACCCGCTCAATTAATGTCGAGATTATCTAGCGATGTCAATTTGTTCTATATCGCTGGAAGTAGTGAAGCCTATTTCCAAACCAAAAAAGACATTGAAAACTATCAATTAAATAAAACTCAGTTATTTGAAACTGGTCATAGTTCCATCATCACGTGCGTCGCAAACAAAGTAAGCAATTTCTTTGTTTTACCAAAGAACACCAACTTCCAAGAATTTAGAAGCGCTCCTGATTACTTTAACCGCTTAAAACAAGATGAATTAGATGGTTACATCGCTAACCAAAAAGAAGCATTAAATGATGCAAGCGACTTTGTTGAAGATAATGGAAATCTCATCTATATGGTGCCAACGATGAATAAAAAAGAATCCTTACAAATCATCGCTGACTTCTTAAATAGCCATCCATTATTTACACTTGTCGAACAAAAACAATTCCTTCCATTTGATAAATACGACTCTACTTTATTTATCGCCATTTTAAGAAAAGAGGCCAAACATGATTAATTTATATGGTCAAGAAATCAATAAATTAACTAACCTCATGATAGAAGAGGGTCAAAAGCCTTTTCGCGCTATCCAACTTTACACATGGATTTATGAAAAACGCGCTACTTCTTTTGATGAAATGAGTGATATCTCCATTAAATTTAGAGAAGTTCTCAAAGAAAAGTATTGTTTAGACTTACCAAAAATCTATTTAAAACAAGTCAGTCAAGACGACACAGTTAAACTACTTCTCGAATTAGAAGATGGCATGAAAGTGGAAAGTGTTTTAATGCGCTACACATACGGATGTGCTGTGTGCGTATCAAGCCAAGTTGGTTGCAATATGGCGTGCTCATTCTGTAGTAGTGGTATCCTCGGAAAGCAAAGAAACTTAAAACCAGAAGAAATGGTGGGACAAGTTCTCATCATGAATAATCTTCTAAAAGAAGAAGGTAGAGGTCAACACGTTACTCATGTCGTTGTCATGGGCACTGGTGAACCATTTGATAATTATGATAACGTAATGGATTTCATTCGCATTATCAACCATCAAAAAGGCTTAGCCATCGGAGCTAGACATATCACCGTATCAACATGTGGACTAATTGAAGGAATTAAGAAATACGCTAGAGAAGGTTTACAAACCAATTTAGCTATTTCCCTTCACGCTCCAAACAACGAACTTCGTGATCAATTAATGAAAGTTAATAAAGCATATCCGTTAGAAGTTTTAATGCCCGCTATCAAAGAATATGAAGAAATAGCAGGTAGAAGAGTGACGTATGAATACCTCCTATTAGAAGGAATTAATGACACTAAAGAACACGCCCAAGAATTAATTAACTTAATTAAAGGTACAAAGGGTTATGTTAATTTAATCCCTTATAATGAAACAAATAAAAACAGTGCTTATCACCGTAGCAGTGGTAATCGTGTCCATACATTTTTAGATATCCTCACCAAGGGTGGGGTTACCGCCACAATTAGAAAAGAATTCGGTAGCGATATCGATGCGGCATGTGGTCAATTAAAGGCAAAGAACGAGGGTTTGTATGAAAAATAAGACATACTTATATGGTAACTTTGCCTGTAAAACAGACATTGGCAAAGTGAGAATGACAAATGAAGATCGCGCAGGTGCCTACACAAATGCGAAAGGTAATATTTTGCTTATCGTTTGTGATGGTATGGGTGGTCAAAACAAAGGCGAATATGCCGCTCAATTAGCCTTAGATGTCATCTCTGAATCTTTCTTAAACAAGCAAAAATTCCTCTCTAGCTTCGCCGCTGTTAACTGGATGTATGCCGTTGCTAAAGAAGCGAATAAAAAGATTTATGATGAAGCGAGTGAAAACCCAAAATATAACGGCATGGGTACCACTTTATCTATGGCCCTTATTTATAAGGACACCATCTACACCTTGCAAATTGGTGACTCTCGTATCTATGAATTAAGAAACCATGTTTTGGAACAATTAACCGAAGACCAAACATATGTAAATTACTTATATAAGACTGGCAAGATTACCAAAGAAGAGATGAAAACCCATCCTAAACGCCACGTCTTAATTAACGCTTTAGGCCTATTCCCCTCTGTGGAATTTGATTTCCAAAAGCGTCCATACTTAAACAGCACCATCCTCGTCTGTAGTGATGGTTTATATAATAACGTCAATAAAAACGACATTACTGCTATCTTAAAAAATGATGATTTACCAAATCAAAAAGCCAACGAACTCATCGTTTTAGCAAACTCCAATGGAGGTAGTGACAACATTGCCGTATCAATATGGGAGGCGGAGAAATAATGTCATTAAAAATAGGTGGAATAATCGATGATAGATACCGCATAACCGCTCGTATTGGCCATGGAGGTATGTCGGAAGTTTATGAAGCGATGGACATCATCAGTCGTAAAACCGTCGCTATCAAATTAATTAGAGAAGATGTTATGTCTAATCCTATTAACTTCCGTCGTTTCCAAAACGAAGCAACAATCGCGGCAAGTTTAAAACACGATAATATCGTGAAAGTCTATAACCACGGGACAACCGAAGGAAGACCATATATTGTTAACGAATATATCAACGGTCAAACCTTAAAAGATGTCCTGGATTTCAATACGAAAATGTCACTTCAAGAAGCAATGTCCGTGATGGTGCAATTAACCGCTGCGTTAGAATATGCTCACTCACATGGCATTATTCATCGTGACATCAAACCACATAACTTATATATGCTCACTGATGGTTCTATTAAATTAGGTGATTTCGGCATAGCCGAATCCGAAAGTAGTTTATTGAATCATCGAAACGATAAAGATATCGTGGGATCCGTCCATTATTTAGCGCCGGAAATCTCACGTGGTAATCCCGCAAGCGCACAATCCGATATTTATGCTGCCGGTATTACTTTCTTTGAATTAATTACTGGCCATGTGCCATTTGATGGCGACGATTCGGTTAATGTCGCTGTTGCACATATCCGTGATAGATTCCCATCCCCACGTAAATATTTACCAGATTGTCCAAAGGAAATTGAAAAGATTATCTTTAAAGCGACGAATAAAAATCTCAATCAAAGATATAAAACCGCCGCTGAATTCCATGAAGATCTCGTGAGAGTGCAATCAAATCCAGAAGTAATGAAAGAGAAAAAGAGCTTCTTTGCTCGTCTATTTGGTTTTAAATAATGAAGGGAAGAATTGTCGGCTTAAACTGTGGATATTATTCCGTTGAATCAGAGGGAATTCTTTTTAAGGTGAAAGCTAGAGGTGCTTTACGCAATAAAGAAGTAAAACCAGTAGTGGGGGACATCGTGGAATTAGATGATACCTTTTTCATTATTAACTTCGTCTATCCTCGTGATTCCTACTTAAAAAGACCGGTGATTGCTAACCTTTCCCAAATGTTAATTATCCAATCACTCGTCGAACCCGATTTCTCATATTTATTAACGTTTAAATATCTCACTTATGCAAATATGCATAATATCAAAGCAAAAATCATTTTAACCAAAAGTGATAAATATAATGAAAATGACAAGATAGAAGAGATTAAAGAAACGTTCAAAAAACTCAATATTGAAGTCTATGTTATTTCCAATAAAACCAAATCTGGATTAGAAGAAATTAAACATATCTTCAAAGATGAAGTGACTTGCCTCATCGGTCAAACCGGTGTTGGTAAATCATCATTAATCAATGCGATTGATGAAAATTACAATCGTCAAATTGGTGAATATTCCAAGGCATTAGGAAGAGGAAAACATGAAACAAAAGAAGTCATCCTTCTCCCTTATGAAGGTGGATATATCGCCGATACACCAGGGTTTTCTTCTTTAGACCTCGAATTATATAAAGAAGATTTGGCTACTTATTTTCCCGCTTTTTCCTCTTTATACACGGAATGCTATTTCTCAAATTGCCTTCACATTTCCGAAAAGAAATGCCGTGTTAAAGAAGAGATTGAAAAAGGAAATATTCCCCAAATTGCATATGAATGCTATTTAAAATTATCGGAAGAAGCTATTTATAAAAACAGGAGATATCAAGTATGAAAAGAATGATTATTGCCCCATCAATTTTGAGCGCTGATTTTGCGAGATTAGGCGAAGAGATTAATCTCGTTCAGTCTTTAGGCGCTGAATATTTACATTTCGATGTCATGGATGGACATTTTGTTCCTAACATTTCCTTTGGCGTTCCTGTTTTAAAGAGCATTTCCCATATCCATCACATGGTCAATGATGTTCACATCATGATTAGTGAACCATTAAAATACATCAAGAAATTCGCTGATGCAGGTGCTGATATAATTACCTTCCATTACGAAGCTTGCAAAGACGATGATGAAATCTTCGAAGTAATCGACGCTATTCACGATGAAGGCATTAAAGCGGGTATGTCCATTAAACCAGATACCCCTGTCGCTTTAATTGATCAATTCTTAGGCGATTTAGATTTAGTTTTAGTGATGTCCGTCGAACCTGGTTTTGGTGGTCAATCCTTTATTCCAAGTGCTTTAGAAAAAATCGCCTATTTAAGACAAAAAATCGATGATAATTCCTATAACTGCTTAATCGAAGTCGATGGTGGAATTAATGAAGAAACCGGTCAACTTTGTAAAGCGGTGGGCGTGGATATCCTAGTCGCTGGTTCTTATCTATTTGGTAAGGATGATATAGAGGAAAGAATGGAGATGCTTAGATAATGGGATACCTTATTGGTTTTTCCCTTTTATCCATCTTTTTCTTTACTCTTTTTATTGTTATTTCACGCTTACTATATAAAAGAAGAATGAACATAAAATATTCCTTAAGGAATATGTTCCCATTCGAAACGCTATATAAAACACAATTTAACGAAGGTGTATATTCCCATATTTTCTTATGGTTGTCCCTATTAGCAATGGTAAGCTTTTTTATCACCTTTGATATGTCGTTTAATGACACAACCACAATTCTCATTATGGTGGGTGGAATTCTTTCTGCGCTTATTATTGGTGCCTTATTTTATACACCCTTAATGCGCTTAAAAACACATGTTATCTTAGCGTCTTTACTATTTTCTTCCTTATTCTTTGAAACCGCGATGATTTTAATTTCCGCTTGGAGGAGTAACCAAGAAAATATGACTTGGCAAACTATCACAGGCATCATTTTTTCTGGCTTTTTACTCTTAGTGATCTTTGCTTTAGCGATGAATCCGAGATTAACCTTAAAACTA
This sequence comes from Bacilli bacterium, assembly GCA_024696885.1. Classification (GTDB taxonomy): domain Bacteria; phylum Bacillota_I; class Bacilli_A; order RFN20; family CAG-826; genus CAJOLV01. Next base: position 4,362 of record JAILGI010000018.1, on the reverse strand, counting down.
AAAGCGGTGGAAGTGAAAAAAGAAGACGGCACAATCGAATATCAACGCCCAAAAGGAATCGCTCTTGCCTTCAGTGAATGGGTGTTAATTATCGTATATCTCGTCTCAATTCTCGATATAGTCCTTTATAAATTAGTGGTGAATGGATAAATAAAAAATCGGCCTCATGTGCCGAATTTTTTATCAAGGTATTAACCTATCTTATCTTTCTTGTTTAATGAGACTGCGATAGGCACGTGTGGACATGCGAACACGAATTTGCTTTCCATCAACAACCACGGTGCGGACTTGTAAATTGGTGTTCCATTTACGACGTGTCGCTCTTAATGAATGTGAACGATTATTACCGCTGACTGGGCCTTTTCCTGTTACTGGGCATACTCTTGACATATCGTAGACCTCCTTTAAAAGTCTTGTAAATTATATTACAACGAAACAATCATTGCAACTATTAGTTGAAGAGATTTATTACTTAGATTTTGATATTGGGGTATTTCTTTTTTATTTGTTCAAAAGGAAGTAAGTTTTTGCACTTACTTTTTACTGTTTCATAAATCTTTCCTTCTTTATCAAAATTGAGATAAATGACATGACCAAACTGTGTCACAAAAGTTAAAACTTTTGATTTTTCCGATTGCTTTTCATCAATATAGATAATTTCCGCATATCTGAAATACATCTTTTTACCAAATTTCACACTGATCAATGCGTCTTTAGTTATCTCATAATATTGAGTTAAAGAAGATAAAAGAAGGATAACCCCCATGAAAAGAACGTACGCTCCGATTAAACAAGGCTGTAAAAAAGTCCATTTTTGATTTACAAAGAAGGACCAGCTACAAAGGAATAATAAGCCTCCTCCAATGACAAAAACAGCGAGCCATAAGAGGAATATTCTTTTAAAAGGAATGCGTACTTTCATATGAATACTTTACTCTAGAGAAAAAACCGATTTCAAGTGCCTTTCTTATGTGCGTGTGCTAATATATGAGTATATACGGAGGCACATATATGTCTACAAAAGTTGTCGCGATGATTTTAGCGGGTGGCAAAGGCACAAGACTAGAATCATTGACAAAGAAGATTGCAAAACCTGCAGTATCTTTTGCTGCGAAGTATCACATTATTGATTTCCCCCTCAGTAACTGCGCTAACAGTGGTATTAACACCATAGGTGTTCTCACCCAATATGAATCCACATTTTTGGATACATATTTAGGCAGTGGTGAGAAATGGGGCATGAACGGTGTTCACTCAGTGTTAACATCCTTAGCGCCACGCCAAACCGAAGAAGGCGCTCAATGGTATAAAGGCACCGCCGATGCGATCGCCCAAAACATTGATTTCCTTGATGATTTAGACCCTGAATATGTCTTAATCCTCTCTGGCGATCACATTTATAAAACCTTATATAATGAAATGATTGATTTACACCAACAAACAGGTGCGGATGCTACCATTTCTGTTATTGAAGTTGACCCCAAAGAAGCTAGCAGATTTGGCATTATGGCGGTTAACGCAAAAGATATTATTGTTGAATTCCAAGAAAAACCAAAGAAACCAAAGAGCAATCTTGCCTCTATGGGTATCTATGTTTTTACTTGGAAAACACTCCGCAAATATTTAAAAGACGATATGAAAGATGAAGAATCCGAACACGATTTCGGTAAAAACATCATTCCAAATATGCTTAATAGCGGTAAGAAATTACAAGCCTATCGTTTCAAAGGATATTGGAGAGATGTTGGAACATTATCTTCATTACACCAAGCCAATATGGACATCATTGAAGCGGATGAGATGAACTTGTTCGACAACGATGTATCCACTCGTATATATACCGAAGACACTTATAGTGTCCCTCAATATGTCGGACCTGTCGGTTATATTTCTCATTCCATCGCTAATCAAGGTGCGATTATTTTGGGTCACGTCACATCTTGTGTCGTGTCTAATGAAGCAATCATCGCCGAAAACGCCGTGTGTACGAACTGTGTCATCATGGAAGGCGCCTATATTAAGAGGGGCGCGAGAGTGCATAATGCGATTATTGCCCCATATACCGTAATTGAAGAAAAAGAAGAAATTAACGTCGATGGTGACGATATTGTTCTCGTTTCTAGGAGGGTTAAATGATGAATAAGGTTCTTGGCATTGTCAATTTACACGATTCACCCAGTTTAGGTGTTTTAACTGCTCGTCGTCCATTAGGTGTTACCTCCTTCTTGGGCCGCTATGGATTAATGGACTTCACCTTATCGAATTACTCTAACTCCGGAATTGATCGCGTTATCGTTCTCGCTGAAAGAGAAGCACATTCTGTTCGCTCTCATTTAGGGGATGGCCAAGTTTGGGTTAGAAATACCAAATTAGGTTTCCAAAGAATTTATAAAAACGAATCTTTATTACCATCTTCTAAATTCAACACCGATATCGCCAACTTAAAGAGTAACAGCAATACTATTGGTGAAATACCATTTGAATATGTCGTGATTGCTCCATCATTTTTCATTATGTCATATGACTATAATGAATTAATTCAAAGTCATATTGAATCAGGCGCTGATGTCACTGTTTTAACCAAACGCGTTCCCGGTTCTAACAAAGACTTCTTAAATGCTGATGTCGCAGAAGTTGAAGAAGAAGGCAAAGTGAGTAGATTCTTCACTAACACAGGCAGAAGAAAAGAAGTGGATATCTCCTTAGAATCATTTGTTTTCACCCGTAGTGCTTTTGAAAGAATGATTAAAGAAAGTGGTGAAGTATCACTTCTCTATTCCATTCGTCGTATGGTGGCCTACTATGCGGAAAACCATTTAATGGATGTCCGTGCTTTACCATTTGATGGATATGTTGTACCGATCTTATCCCTCAACTTATATGTCAAACATTCATTCGATTTATTACAATACTCATCAAGATTAAAAATCTTTAAAGATGAATGGCCAATTTATACAACCACACATAACACACCACCTGCCTTATATGGAGAAAGAGCAATCGTCTCTAATTCCTTTATCGCTAACGGTTCCATCATTAAGGGAAGAGTGAAAAATTCCATCATCTCCCGTGATGTTATCGTGGAAGAAGGTGCGGTCGTCGAAGATAGTATTATCTTCACCCAAACGGAAATTGGTAAAGATATCAAATTACGTTACGTTTTAGCGGATAAACATGTCAAGTTCGTTGAACAAAAGAAAGTCAACGGTGAAAAAGACGAAATTCTCTATATCGAACAAGGGGTTCGCGTCTAATATGAAAATTTGTATGGTCGCGAGTGAATCTAATCCACTGATTAAAACCGGTGGTTTAGCAGACGTCGTATATTCACTCAGTAAAGAACTAGTGGTCATGGGTCACGAAGTTTGTGTCCTCATGCCTTTATATAAAAAAGTGTATGGAAAATTTAGGGGTGTGATAAAAAAAATCGATTCATTCCCCGTGAAGATGTCCTGGAGGAAAAACGTCGCCAACATTTATGTTACCTATCAAAATGGCATCGCTTTCTATTTAATAGAAAATGGTTATTATTTCATGCGCGATGGCCTTTATGGCTATGAAGATGATATGGAAAGATTTGCTTTCTTTTCTATCGCCTGCAAAGAATTTTTAAAACGTCAAAAAGACGAACCCAATATCGTGCATATTCATGACTGGCATCCAGGTATGCTCGCGTGCTTATTAAGAGAACAAGATAGAGAAAGATTTATGAAAACCAAAATCATTTTCTCGATTCATAACCCTGCCTTCCAAGGTATGATGAGCGCTGATCAATGGGGTAGCTATTATGAACTACCTTGGTCATTATATGAAAATGGTGCGGTTCGTTTTTCTTATGGCGTTTCTACATTAAAAACCGCGATTATGTACGCGGATAAAATTACCACCGTTTCGCCCACCCATCGCTATGAATTATTAACCCCTGATGGCAGTATGGGATTAGATGGTGTTCTCTCTATGAGAGAAAATGACTTCATCGGTATCCTTAATGGCATCGATTATTTAGAATTTTCACCATTACATGATGCTAGCATTAATCACCCATATTCCGCGGTTAATTTCTTTAGAACGAAGACCATGAATAAATGGGAATTATTCTCTAAACTCGGAATCCGTGATTATGGTAAACCATTATATTCGTTTGTCTCCCGTGTCACTTGGCAAAAAGGTATGGATATTGTCTTCCCTATCGTGGATGAATTAGCGGCCCGTGGCTGCAATATCATCATGCTCGGTTCTGGTGAATACCGTTATGAACAAGAGATGGAAAGATTAAGAGCGAAATATCCTTATAATATCGCTGTCTATATCGGCTATAACGATGAATTAGCCCATCAAATATACGCCTCTAGCGATTTCTTC
>JAILGI010000013.1 GCA_024696885.1 Bacilli bacterium | reverse complement strand
AAATTTTATAATAAGGGAAGTTTTGTTCATTCTGAGATAAAAGATAGGCTTTATCGTATAAATCTTCTGAGAAATGGTGAATATAGGTATTTAGTAACCACCGCTGTGCTTGAAAGAGGGGTAACTATGAGGAATCTTCAGGTCATCATATTCCAAGCTGACCATCCTATATATGATTCATATTCATTAATTCAAATATCAGGAAGATCGGGACGAAAAAAAGAAGCGCCAGAAGGGGAGGTAATCTACCTTGCAAATAAAACCACTAAAGACATGTTGGAATCGATTAAAAGCATTGTTTTCTCAAACGAAAAGCTGTTTGATATGCTTCAAACCTATAAGAAAAACAACGGTGGGTCATCTATTTAATAAGGATTTAGTAATGTGTCCTGAATGCGAAAGAAAATTCATACCTCGGTTTCGTAAATTTGATATTAAGGAAATACCAGGTATGACGCTATATGACTATGACTCCAACATAAGAGGGTTACTTTACCAATTTAAAGGGTGTTATGACGTTGAACTAGCCAATCTCTTTCTATCCAAATACAAGTGGGGTTTGCATATGTTATATCAGAATTACGTAATAGTGCCCGCTCCATCACTGAAAGAAGACAATGAGAAGAGGGGATTCAATCACGTACAGAAAATATTCGAAAACATTAACCTACCAATAAAAAATATAATAACTAAGAAAGGATCGTTTAAACAGACAAAAAACACCAAAAAAGAACGAAAAAATATCAAAAAGCATCTCTTTCTAGAAGATGCAGAATCTATTAGGGGTAAAAAGGTCCTTATCGTTGATGATGTCTATACTACTGGTTCTACGATGAAGTCCTTAATAGCGCTTGTTAAAGAATGTAAGCCTAAAAAAATACGTTTTTTGGTTATGTCTAAAACAATTCGGGACCATTAGCCTACCAAATATATTATGGTAGACTAAGAAAAATAATTAGTATAAGATAAGAAAGCGAATGTTTTTACATTCTTTCTATATTAAGAAAGGCGCACTAAATGTGTGTTGGTGAATAGAATGGGATTTTTCGATAAACGTCAGCTCAAAAAATATTTGAAAGAAGCTGATAAAGTCATTGCTTTAGAAGACACAATGAAATCTTTAAGCGATGAGGATTTACGTGCAAAAACCACATATTTTAAAGATCAATTAGCAAATGGAAAGACTTTAGATGATATTAAAATCGAAGCTTTTGCTGTTGCTAGAGAAGCTGCAAGAAGAACAATTGGTGAATTCCCTTATAAAGTCCAAATTGTTGGTTCATTAGCGTTACATGCTGGTGATGTAGCAGAAATGAAGACTGGTGAAGGTAAAACATTAACAGCCACTATGGCGGTTTATTTAAATGCTCTTGCTGGTAAAGGTGTCCATGTTGTTACCGTTAACGAATACTTATCTCAACGTGATGCTGAATGGATGGGTCAAATTTATAGATTCTTAGGTCTCACCGTTGGTGTTAACTTAAGATCCAAAACAACAACTGAAAAAAGAGAAGCACACGCTTGTGATATTACATACACAACAAACTCTGAGTTAGGTTTCGATTATCTTAGAGATAATATGGCTACTGATATGCAACATCGCGTATTACGTGGTTTAAACTTCTGCTTAATCGATGAAGCCGACTCAATCTTGATTGATGAATCAAGAACGCCACTCATTATTTCTGGTGGTGCAAGAACATCTGCATCTCAATACACAGTCGCGGATCGCTTTGTTAAAGCGTTAAGAAAAGAAAAAGATTACACCGTTGATGTGAAAGAAAAAACCGTCAACTTAACGGATGAAGGTAACCATAAAGCCGAAAGAATGTTCGGAATTAAAAACTTATATGATCCAGAATACGCTGATTTAGTCCATAGAATCCATAACGCTCTTAGAGCGAACTATATTATGGCTAGAGATGTTGACTATTTAGTCGATGCCGAAGGACAAGTTCAAATTATTGACCAATTCACAGGCCGTGTTTTACCTGGTCGTGAATGGAGTGATGGTTTACATCAAGCTGTTCAAGCTAAAGAAAACGTGGAAATCAAAATGGAAACAGTTACCATGGCCACGATTACATATCAAAACTTCTTCCGTTTGTTCAAGAAAATGGCAGGTATGACCGGTACCGCAAAAACTGAGGAAGAAGAATTCCGTAAAATCTATAACATGCGCGTTGTTTGCGTACCTACAAATAGACCGATACAACGTATTGATGCTTTAGATTATGTGTACGCTCACAAAGAACCAAAACTTAGAGCGTTAATTAAAGAAGTCAAAGATAGACACGAAAAAGGACAACCAATCTTGATTGGTACAGTATCTGTTGAATCATCCGAAGAAATCTCTGCTTTATTAACTGAAGCAGGCTTACCACACGAAATGTTAAATGCGAAGAACCACGCACGTGAAGCGGAAATTATCGCACACGCTGGTGAAAAAGGTCACATTACCTTAGCCACTAACATGGCAGGTCGTGGTACCGATATTAAGATTAACGATGAAGTTAGAGCTTTAGGTGGTTTATGTGTCTTTGGTACAGAACGTCATGAATCAAGACGTATTGATAACCAATTACGTGGTCGTAGTGGTCGTCAAGGTGATCCTGGATTCTCTCGTTTCTATGTATCATTTGATGATACATTACTTGTTAGATTCGCCGCTGATAAATTACGTGATTTCATCCAAAAGAATTATGGCGATGAAGCCTTAGAAATGAAGATGGTTTCTAACGTTATTACAAGTGCTCAAAAACGTATTGAGGGTCAAAACTTTGATACTCGTAAAAACTTATTAGATTACGATGATGTTTTAGCAAAACAAAGACAAATTGTTTATAACAAACGTGACAAGATCATTGAAGGTTTAGATATTACTGATATCGTTGAAGAAGTATTTAATACAACAGGTATTTTCTTATCTGAAAAAGCTGTTCCAGTTGGATCTAGTGAACAAGTTGTTTCTGGTGAATTATTAGCCAAACAAGTTGAACCAAGGTTCTTACCTGCTGGTTCTATTAAGAAAAACTTATATGATGAATCTTCTGTCGAAGACTGTGGACCAGATTTAGGACAAGTCTTACTTGATAGATATCAAGAACGTAAGAAAGAATGGGGTGAAGAAGTTGCCTCCAAAGTGGAAAGAACCATTATCTTACATTGTATTGACCAAAACTGGACCAAACATATTGACGCAATGGCGAGACTTCGTGAAGCTATTCACCTTAGAAGTTACGCTAACGTAAACCCATTACAAGATTACGTTAATGAAGGCTACGCTATGTTTAAAGAATGCTTAAATCTTGCTTCTGTTGATGCTGTTTTAAATCTTTTAAACGTCAAGATTGAACCAAAACCGGTAGAAGAACCAGCTCAAGAACAAGTTGAAGCCACCAAGAAGGAAGAACCATCTTCCGAAGAGGACAAATAATGAAAGACTTAGTATCTCTTAGACAAGAACTAAGTGCTGTTGGCGAGAGAATCCGTCAACTCGGGTCCTCTCTTTGACCTTGAAAAATATAATCAAGAAATAACAGAACTTACTAATATAAGTGAAAAGGCAGATTTTTGGAGTGATTCCAAGAATGCTTTAAGTGTGATTTCTCACCTCAATTATTTAAGGGGAATTGTGGAGAAATACACCAAAATAAGCGGGAATTGCAGTGATTTAAGTGAATTATTAGACCTTGGAGACGAAACAATTCTTGATCAAATTGAAGATAGTTTAGTTCAACTAAATAAAGAGACAAAAGACTTTGAATTGCAAATCCTTTTTACTGGTGAATTTGATGACCATAACGCCATTTTAGAAATACATCCAGGCGCTGGTGGTACAGAAGCCCAAGATTGGGCGGACATGCTTTATAGAATGTATGTCTTATATGCAGAAGCACATCGCTTTAAGTTGTCTTTAATCTCCTTGGAACCAGGAGAAGAAGCAGGTATTAAATCTGTGACTATTAAGATATCTGGAAAGAACACATATGGCCTTTTAAAAAGCGAGAAAGGCGTGCATAGATTAGTAAGAATATCGCCGTTTGACGCTAATAAACGCCGTCATACATCCTTTGCATCAGTAAATGTGGTCCCTGAATTTAAAGACGATAACATCGATATTCAAATACCAGATTCTGATTTAAAAATTGATACTTACCGCAGTGGTGGAGCGGGTGGCCAAAACGTTAATAAAGTGGAAACTGCTGTGAGAATCACCCATTTACCTACTGGAATTGTTGTTTCTTGTCAGATTGAAAGAAGCCAATTACTCAACCGTGAAACTGCGATGAGTATGTTAAAGGGTAAACTATATCTTTTAGAATTAGAAAAACGTCAAAACAAACTCAACTCTATTGTTGGCGAAAAGAAAAACATTGAATGGGGTTCCCAAATCCGTTCGTATGTCTTCTGTCCATATACATTAGTTAAAGATAATCGCACTTCATATGAAGTTACTGATGTTATGAGTGTCATGAATGGTAATATTGACGGTTTCTTATATGCCTATTTACAAATGGAGGCCAAAAATAATGCCAAATAACGAGCATTCATTCAAAATAGTCTCTCCATATAAGCCAACAGGTGACCAACCAGAAGCCATTAAGCAATTAGTGGATGGAATTAATAGCAATAAAAGATTCCAGGTTCTATTAGGCGCAACTGGCACTGGTAAAACTTTTACTATGGCAAACGTCATTGAAAAGGTGCAAAAACCAACACTTGTGTTGGTACATAATAAAACATTAGCAGGACAATTGTATTCCGAATTCAAAGAATTATTCCCAAATAATCGCGTGGAATACTTCGTATCTAATTTCGATTTTTATCAACCAGAAGCCTATATTCCATCATCTGATACATACATTGATAAAACAGCATTGATGAATGAAGAAATTGAAATGATGCGTACCGCTGCTATTAATTCTGTTTTAGAAAGAAATGACACGATTATAGTGGCGTCTGTTGCCTCTATTTATGGTTTAACCGATCCTGATGAATATCGAAATCTTGTTTTTAATATTCGAACCGGAGAAGAAATAAATAGAAATGAGCTATTTAAAAAACTAGTGGATGCTCAATATAAGAGAAACAATTTAGATTCTGCGCCAGGCACATTTAGAGTAAGAGGCGACATTATTGAAATTGTTCCTGCTAACATGGAAGACAATAACGTTATTCGTATTGATACATTTGGCGATGAAGTCGAAAAGATAATTGAAGTTGATTTATTAACTGGTGAAGTTAAACACACATATCATACCTATCCAATATTCCCTGCTTATGACCATGCTTCAACGAGAAAAAGAATTAGAGAAGCGTGTGAAACCATAAGCAAAGAATTAGAAGAAAGACTAACCTACTTTAAAAACGAAGGAAAGTTATTAGAAGCTGAAAGATTAGAAAATAGAACTAGACAAGACATGGAGAACATGTTGGAGTTTGGTATGTGCCCAGGTATCGAAAACTATTCCCGTCATATTGATAAAAGAAAACCCGGTGAAAGACCTTTCTGTTTATTAGATTACTTCCCAGAAGATTTCCTTTTGTTTATTGATGAATCACACGTCACATTCCCTCAATTAAGAGGTATGTATAATGGCGATAGATCAAGAAAAGAAACGCTAGTAGAGTATGGTTTTCGCCTTCCTTCCGCATTGGATAACCGTCCACTTAACTTCGATGAGTTTGAAAAAAAGATGCCAACGGTTATTTGCACAAGCGCCACACCTGGAGATTATGAACTCAATAAAACTGATGGTCCAATTGTGGAACAAATCATTCGTCCAACCGGCTTATTAGATCCAAAAATTGAAGTAAGAAAAACACAAGGACAAATTGATGATTTGCTTTACGAGATTAAAGAAAGAATCAAAGCAAATGAGCGTGTAATGATTGTCACATTGACCGTTCGTATGGCGGAAGATTTAACCTCTTTTTTGAAAGAAAGAGGATTGAAAGTTGTCTACTTGCATCATGAAACGAAAACACTCGAGAGAAGTGAAGTTATTTATCAATTGAGAAAAGGAAAATATGATGTTCTTGTTGGTATTAACTTATTGAGAGAAGGTTTAGATATTCCTGAAGTTTCTTTGATTTGTATTTTAGACGCTGATAAAGAAGGTTTCTTAAGAAGCACACGTTCTTTGATTCAAATCACTGGTCGTGTTGCTAGAAATGTAAACGGAAAAGTCATCATGTACGCTGATAGGATTACCGATTCTATGGCTAAAGCAATTAAAGAAACCGCTAGACGTCGCAGCATTCAAGAGAGATATAACGAAGAAAACGGTGTGATACCCCGCACAATTATTAAAGAAATCAAACCACCAATTCACAATTCCGATGATGAAATTAGTGAGATGGTCAATATAACAAAACACGGCTCCCGAACACAAATTCAAGCTCGTATCAAAGATTTAGAAAAACAAATGAAACAAGCTGCTAAAGAATTTGATTTCGAAAGAGCCGCAGAATTAAGAGATATAATTCTCGAAATGAAAGCCAACATTTAGTTGGCTTTATTTTTCTTATTGAAGACTGGCCAGAAAGCATCTTTTCCGTAATCAATCTCATTTAATTTAATGAGAGAAATCATATCCTCATCTGAAATGCCAAAGTTAACTTTAATGTTGTCTTCGATATGTTCTTTACTTGATGCTTTTGGTAATGAAACAGTATTTAACTGCAATGTGTATTGAATGCATAATTGCGCTACAGAAACGTTATATTTCTTAGCCATTTCAATGATTGCTTCATTTTTCAAAGCCGCTCCATGAGCGATTGGACTATATGCTTCTACAACAATGTCATTTTCCTGGCAGAATTTAATAACATCTGATGGAGTGTTTCCAATATGGCATAACACTTGGTTGACCATTGGTTTGATTTCGCAATTATTCATGATGTTTTCTAAATCATCAATTAAGAAGTTAGAAACGCCGATAGCTTTAACTTTACCTTCTTTGTATGCTTCTTCCAAAGCTTTCCAAACTTCAATGTTTTCTTTGAAAAATCTTCTTTTTCCTCTAAATAATAACCAAGGTTGTGGACAGTGAATTAGAACTAAATCTATATATCCAATATCTAGCTTTTTAAGTGATTCATCTATTGATTTCTTGGCTTTTTTATAGGTTTTAAGTTCCGCAGCAACTTTAGTGGTGACAAATAGTTCACTACGATCCTTACCACATTCTCTAATTGCTTTGCCAACACCCTCTTCATTTCCATATGCTTGAGCGGTGTCAATGTGTGTATATCCCGCCTCAATTGCCATTTTTACGCAATTTGTCGCGTCTTTGTTTTTAATGAGCCAAGTACCATATCCAATAATTGGTATCTTTACACCATTGAGTAGTTCTAATTCATCCATATTTTTGTACCTCACACTCATTATACAAGAAAAAGCAAATTATATTTGCCTTATTTCTTAAGTTTGTTTATGATATTAAAGCAATCTAAAAGAAAGGAAGGGTTCCTATGCTTGAATGGTATGACTGGATTCTATTAGGATTTTCCATCGTTATTATTGTTCTATGTCTATTACAAGGCGGTAAATCTGAAGGTGCCTCTGGTGCTATTACTGGTGGTGGTCTCAACGTGTTTGTGAAGACAAAGGAAAGAGGCGCTGAAAAAGTGGTGTCAATACTCACATTAATCTGCGCAATCATCTTCTTCCTTATCACAGTATTGATTGAAATTGCTTAATAAAAGAGAAACCGAATAAGGTTTCTTTTTTGTTGCTTTGTTTATGAATACTATTTCATAGAAAAGATGTGCTACAATTATCACATCTTAAGAAGGTATATTTTATGGTAGCTATTGGCATTGATATTGGTGGCACATCCATCAAAGGAGCAGCTGTTTATTCTGATGGCAAAATGCTCAACACTTTTTCTTTACCTGTTTATCGTGGTGATCCAGGAGAAAAAACGGTTAATGATTTAATTGATTTAGTGGAGAAATACATTAAAGAACACGGATTAGAGAAAGAAATTGCTGGTATTGGTATTGGCATTCCAGGAACACTTGATGTGGATAATGGAATTGTTGAATACTCCAATAATTTAAAATGGGAAAATCTTCCAATTACTAAATTGTTCCAAAAAAGATTACCTTACAAAGTAAGAATCTCTAACGACGCAAACGTAGCCGCTTTTGGCGAAGCTAAATTTGGCGCGGGTAAAGGTGTCCCATATTCCATTATGTTAACTTTAGGCACCGGTGTTGGTGGTGGTATTGTCCTTGATGGAAAACTCTATGAAGGTAATTTAGGTAAAGCCGCTGAAATGGGCCATATTGTTATGGAATATAATGGCCGTCAATGTACATGTGGTAGAAAAGGGTGTTTAGAAGCATATGCATCCGCAACTGCTATTGTTAATGACACCAAAAAAGCCATGGAAGAACATCCTGAATCCTTAATGCACCAAGTGGCGGAAGAATTAGGAAAAGTCGATGGTAGAGTGGCTTTCAAAGCGGCCAGACAAGGCGATAAGATTGCCCAACAAGTTGTCGATCAATATATCTTCTATTTATCTGAAGGCATCTTAAATTACTGCAATATTTTTAGACCAAACTTAGTCATCCTCTCAGGTGGTATCGCTAATGAAGGTGATTATTTATTTGATAAAATTAATAACTATTTGAAAGTCCATAACTATGGATATAAAAAGACGCCAGAAGTAAAAGTGGTTCCTGCGAAACTCGGTTATGATTCTGGTAAGATTGGCGCCGCCTCACTATTCTTCAAATGATGAAGAAGCGTGCATATCCCTTATTAATTGCTCTAATCTGCCCCGTTTTAGGTGGGGTGGTTTCATGCTCTTCTAAAAAAACCGATCCATCGATCTATCAAGTTAGAATACATGAAAACGACACGATTAAAGGTAGTCCTGTTACCGATTGGTTTAAAATACGTTTCAACGTTGAAGATTTTGTCTCAATGGGAGATAAACCAACTTTAGAATTAGCTAATCTTGCTTTAGTGTTTGCCGCGAATACTTCTACATACGAATATGTGGAAGTTAAAAATGCGAAAAACCCAGTTACAAGTTTTGGAGATTATTCTACCCTTTATAAAGAGTTTGGCTTTTCAGACATTGAAGTCATTAACGATAAACCTTTTGATATTGATCCAAACGATTATTCAGGATGTGTTTTTGCTCATCAAGAATTCGACTATTTAGAAAAAGATTATGATTTAGTTTTTATTAATTGCATTGAAAGCAATGGCTCTAAAAACTGGATCAGTAATTTTGATGTTGGTGCCGATACACCAGATTATTATGAAGAAACTGGTGAACACCCTGATTGGATTAATAAAGACACTCATAAAGGATTTGATGTCGCTGCGAACAGAATTTATAGTGACACCAAACAATATTTAAATAATCTCGATTCACAAAAAGAAAAGATTATCTTTATGTATGGTCATTCCCGCGGTGCCGCTATGTCCAATATTCTTGGAAAGAATCTCATTGATGAAGGATATAACGTTCACTCCTATTGCTTTGCAACACCTAATGTTTCTACAGTGATTAAAAAGGATTATAAAACTATTTATAACTTCTTAAATGAATCAGATATCATTACGTTCGTCCCTTCTGAAGTGTGGGGTTTTAAGAAATACGGATTAGTCTATAGTGGTGACGCTACAAAGTATCAAAATGAATTTAGAACATTTAATAATTACGCACTCGGAGATATAGATATTTCTGGTTTCAAATTAATATTTGATCGTATTGCCTCTGATCGCGACACTATGTACAAAATAGACAAGAAATACTTATTAGCATCTAAGGTGTGTGCTGATGAGGCTGCCGCGGATAAAGAAATCAGCCGTTATGAATCAGCTTTTACAGGCAAATTAGAATCGTTGAATAAGTTTGTGAAAACCGCAAAAGAAGTCCAAGATAATGGAGAAATCATTACATATTTCTATACTTGCCCTGGTTTATTGACTGGTCTTATTTCCATTGCTTTAAATATTTGGAATACTCAACTAATCCTCGAAACATTTTTACCAGTTATTGCTTACCTTAAGAGTTTTATGGATTCATTAGCGACCGAGGTTGATATTGATATATCATCCGTTATGTCGTCATTTAGCTCCATTTATGTTGCTCATATTTTCTCTTCATATTACATCGTTTTGAATCACGGAATTAATTTCGATTAAAAATTTTATTTTTATGATATAATAATACCGCCACCGCGATGGGTAACTATGAACCAGGTCAGGACAGGAATGTAGCAGCCTTAAGTACCTTATTCATGTGCGATGGTTTTTTACAAAGATGAATAAAGACATTAAATATATGAGATTAGCCATCAAAGAGGCTAAGAAAGCAGAACTCATCGATGAAGTGCCTATTGGCTGCGTCATCGTTAAAGATGACAAAGTCATAGCTCGTGGTTTTAATCATCGTGAAATTAAAAAAATGGTAACCTCACACGCTGAGATAGAAGCCATTAATAAAGCCAATAAAAAACTCGGCGCATGGAGATTAGAAGATTGTGACATTTATGTGACGTTAGAACCATGCATAATGTGCGCTGGAAGTATAATCCAAGCGCGATTTCGTAGGGTTATCTATGGTGCAAGCGATTTTAAAGGCGGTGCATTTGGCTCCTCGATTGATGTTCTAAAAGCACAAAATATCAATCATTATCCAGAAATAGTAAGGGGAGTATTACAAGAAGAGTGTTCCCAACTATTAAGCGAATACTTTAAAAGGAAGAGAAAATAAGCCATTTATGTAATAAAAACTTGGAAAATTAATCCAAGTTTTTTAATATTAATGTGCACATGAATAATTCTCGTAAGACACTTTGGAATATCTTAAATCACAATATTGTGAATGTTTTTACATTATCCATTGTTGTTTTGATGGTCTTTTCGATTATCAGTGGATCATATTTATATCTCATTCCATTAGCGTTAGCCCTAATCGCAAATATCATTACTTTAGTGTTGGATTTAAGAAGCTATTGTTTTGTCCTTCCTAAGAAACAAAGAATCATTCTTATTACTGGTAACAAAGAAAGAGAAGTAAATGCTTCCTCAATCAAAGCGGGTTCATATGTCAAAGTTAAACCAGGCGATTACTTATCATTCTATGGAAAAATCGCTAGAGGCTTTCTTTTAGTAAGCTCTAATCATAATGGTAAGGCGTTCCCAATTAAAAAGAGTGTCGATAATCATGTTTACTATGGTGAAGTGGTGCTTGATGGCATAGCCATTTTAGAAGTTGGGTCCACTGAGATTGTATCGTATTTGAAACATAACAAAGTTAAAGACAATAATGTCATTAAAAGGGTGCGCTATATCAACGAATTGTTTGGTTTATTATGCGCAATCCTCATTATTTTTGGTTTATTTACTGGTTTAAATGAAAATTTAGATTTATCTTCAATCGTTGAAACATCATTATTATCACTCCCTTGCTTATTTAGCGTTCTCATCGCTGCATTTGCTATCGTACAAGCTAAAAACAAAGATATAAAAGTAAACGAAGCATTCGCCACAGTGGGTACGAAAGATTTTGATACCCTTTGCATTGATAAAACAGGAACAATCACTGATGATAAATATTCTATTTATAAACTCGTTCCATTAATTAACGATCCATTGCAACTTGCATTAGAACAACCAAACGTTGTTTTATCACAAATTATCTCTAATGTTTTAAGAGCCACAAAAGAAGATAATCCAATCTTCCAATGCTTAAATGAAAAATATGATTTTGAACAAAGCAGAATCGTGGAACTGGTATCTCCTTATGCGAATAATGGCAAATATAGTGCGGCGTCATTTAAAGGTGGCAAAACATACGCAATTGGAAAGTATGAAAACTTCTCCTTCTCAAATGATGAGAGAGTAAAAAGAACAGTTCTTGAATACACCTCTATTGGTTATGAAGTTCTCGTTGTCGTGGAGAATAATTCTTATTTAGAAAACGGGGAAATTCAAGGCAAAGTCCAAGGTGTCGGAGTAATAGTGTTACAAGAACATATCCGCGAAAACGCGCATTTATTGTTCGAAAATCTTCAATCTAGGAGCATTAATATCAAAGTAATTTCTGGCGATGATGTTTTAACTGCTTACGAAATTGCTCGACAAGTCGGAATTGAAAACGCTGAGAAGAAAATTGATATTAAGAATATTGCCATTGAGGAATTAGATTACCTTATTGACGATTATGTCGTGTTTGGTAATGCCTCAATTGATCAAAAACAATACATTGTTCAATATTTGCAAAAACACGGTCATAAAGTTGCTTACGTTGGTGACCACGATAATGATACACAAGCCCTTAAATCTGCGGATGTTTCTGTCGCTATGGAAAGCGGTTCAGTTAATGCGAAAAAATGCGCTCAAATTGTCATCGAAGATTTATCTATTGAAACTATCGAAAAGATTGAAAAGAAGGCTAAACAAGTTCATCACAATGTTTTGTCCGCCTCTATTCCTTTCTATTCACAAGCAGCGTTTGTTGCCTTATTTGGAATAGCTTTCGCTATTGCTCATTTGATTAACAAGGAGATTGTTAATCCATTTAATTTTGAAGCCTTAGCTTTATGGACAGTTTTGGGTGTCCTTATACCAAGCGGCTTAATTCTTTTTGATAATTTCAAGAATGAAAAACCATTACGTATTTATTGGAAAACCCTTTTCTCATCGATTGGTTTACCAGCATTTATTGTTTCAACAATACTTGTGTTACAACTTATTCAATACTTAGCTGGCGGTTATTTTGGTTTCAAACTCGACTTTGATGATGCGAATAAAGCTTTAATTACCTCTAATAATGCTTACCAAGTTTGTTATCTTGCCTTATTCATTTCATCTCTTGTTATTGTATATAACACATTCCCACCTCAAGGAAGCAAATATCGTTTTATTGCCTTCCTCTCATTAGTGGGTGTTGCATCCGCTCTTATTGTTCTAATGCTATTTGGTGTTGATATTAGTTTAGTCACTGGCATTGACATGAATAGCCTTAATTGGCCATCTATCTACTTAAGTGGATTTATGGCGTTACTATATTCCAGCATTTATTTATTCATCGTTTACATATTCAAAACATTTAAAGGAGAAAAACATGTTAAAGATTAATCCAGAAGTCGCAAAAGCAATTAAAGAAGGCAAACCAGTCGTGGCCTTAGAAAGCACGATTATTTCACATGGTATGCCTTATCCAAAGAACGTACAAACAGCTTTATTAGTGGAGCAAACTATACGAAATCACGGCGGAATTCCTGCAACGATAGGAATTATCGATGGTGATCCAATCGTTGGTATGACGCCAGAAGAAATCGAAGAATTCGGTAAAAGACAAGGTATTTTAAAAGCTTCTAGAAGAGATTTACCTGTTGTTTATGCAAAGAAATATTGGGCCGCTACTACAGTGGCGACAACCATGATTATTGCTGCCCAAGCTGGTATTGAATTATTCGTAACTGGTGGTATTGGTGGCGTTCATAGAGGCGCAACCGAAACCATGGATATCTCCGCTGATTTACAAGAACTCGCCAAGACAAATGTGACTGTTGTTTGTGCGGGTGCTAAAGCTATCTTAGATTTACCTTTAACATTAGAATATTTAGAAACACAAGGTGTTCCTGTTTTAGGCTTTAAAACTAAAGAACTCCCTGCCTTTTATACCGCGCATTCTGGCTTAAGTGTTGATTATCAAATCGATTCTTATGAAGAAGCGGCGAGAATCATGAAAGAAAAACGCCTTAATAAATTAGAAGGTGGTATTTTAATTACCAATCCTATTCCTGAACAATATGCAATGGATGCAAAAGTGATTAATGCCGCAATCGATAAAGCTTTAAAAGAAGCGGAAAAACAAGGCATTAAAGGCAAAGAAGTAACGCCATTCTTATTAAAGACAATCGTCGAATTAACAGGAGGAGATTCTTTAGAATCCAACATCCAACTAGTTCTCAACAACGCTGCCGTTGGAGCGGAAATCATTAAAGAATATTGTAAATTAAAATGAAGACTGAACATGAACTCGCCATTGCTTTAAGAACGATGATGTCTGAGGTATCACTCGACGATATTTCGGTGACCTCTTTAACAAAGAAATGCCACGTTAATAGAAAAACATTCTATTATCATTTCCATGATATTTATGACTTGTTAACACAAGTGTTTTTAGACGAAACCATCCCAGGTGTATTAGAAACCAAAGATATCAACCAATTAATGAAAGTTATTTATAACTATTACGCAAAGAATAGTAAATTCGTAGATGCGACTTTAAATTCCGCAGGAAAAGATTTGTTCCAAGAATTCATTTATAACACTTGTTATACAAACTTCCTTCGCTATATTGTCGCTCTTCCAGAAGGTAAAAAGATTCATTCTAACGATCGTAAATATATCGCTAGATTCTATGCTTTTGCTTATTCCAATTCCATTGTCTATTATCTCTCTAATTACAAATCAAAGACATTTACAGGTTTAATGAATTGCTTCTCATTTGAGAACAAGAATTGTCTAGAAAAAGCCGTTATCAAAGTGGTCGCGGAGAAAGGAAAAACACAACAATAAAAAATGTGTATAATAATACATATTATTTTGAAAAGAATTAAAGTATGAAAAAACAAGATGTTGCAGGATTAATAGTTTACGTTATTATTCTCGCTCTCGCGATTGTCTTTGGTTTATTGGTTATCGGTCAATATAACAGTAAATCAGGTTTAGAAAGCGGACAATATCTCCTCTTCGTGGGAGGTGCGATAGTAGCCGGTGTTATTGGTAACGCTATCTATTTTGAATTAGCTCATATGTTAGGGGCTAAAATTGGTCATTACTTAATTACATCCGTTAATATTCTCGGATTTAATTTCTATCGCGAAGAAAACAAAACTAAATTCCATTTTAAAGGATATGATGGATTAACTGGTGAAACCAAAATCATTCCTAACTTGAAAAATAAAAAGAAAGCTAACCCCACCCCATATTTAATTATGGGAACCGTATTTTATGCAATTGAAGTTATCGTTATTGTCTTCTTATTCTCTTATTTAACAAGAGAAGGAACAGGGCAAAGATCTAATAACCTCGCTTATTTTGGCATCATCGTTATGGCGGTGGGAGGCATGATTCTTCTTTATAACATCATTCCTTTCCAACTCGATTCCATGACTGATGGCTATCGTTTACGCTTGGTTACCGGTAAGAAAAACAAAGAATCTTTCAACGCGATGTTATTAGGTAAAACCGTTGAAGAAATCAAACAAGAGCAAGGTGAAAAAGTGGAAACCACATCCTTCTCTAGCAATATTCGATTAAACCAAGTCTATCAATTATTAAGCGAAGACAAGTTCGTAGAAGCGGAAAAAGAAGTAGACGACATCATCGCTAGCCAAGGCTTTGAAAAAGCAAGTGATAGAACAAAAAGAGAAACATATATCGAAAAGCTCTATCTCATCGTTATGAACAAAGATTTAGACGAAGCGATGAAGTATTACGATGAACACTTCACGTTACGCGATAGAAAAGATTTAAGCGACGGAAATACCTTAAATTACATTAGAACATATGTTCTTACATCAGGATTATTAGACCGTTCTCGCTTCGAGTGTGAAAGAATGTTGAAAAAAGCCTATAAAGCTTATCGTCACACGCAAGAAGAAAAGAGAATCCTAGAATCCAAGCTCTTCAATAAAGCCCTTGAAAAGGTTTGTGAAAAGCATCCTGAATGGGGATTACAAGATTATAAAATCAATGCTCAATAATGAAAATATTGCCGCAAAACGGCAATATTTTTTTAATCTTTCTTCTTTTTGATGAGGAGTAATCCAACACCTAATAACGAAGTAGTGGAGACAATTACGCTTCCCGCAATTACGGAACCCTTACATCCTTTTTTCTTAGCGGGTGTTGGAGTTGGTTCATCTCCGCCGCCTCCACCTCCGGAATCATTTCCGTTTGGATCTACAGGGTTAATTGTGTCTACTTCATCTCCTGAAGCGTAAATATAACAACCTTGTGTATATTCAGGTGTATTACCACTGAAGTTGATTAATTGACCTGTAATGATAACTTTTGTTCCAACAGCTACATCAGCTTCGGAAGCTAATTTAGCACCATTTTTGCCTAAACAACGATAAATGTATAATTGTTCACCTGTTTCTTGACCATCTTTACTAATGTAGATGTTCGCGTTTTTATATTCTTCTGAGAATTCTTTAACTTTTGAAATCACGCCACGAGTGTAATATGTTGCACTAGCAGTTGTTCCAACTTCTTTTGCTTTAGCAATAGCTTCTTTAACGCTTAGTGGATCTTGAGGTGTGGAACCGTGTTCAACGGTTTGACCACCGCCACCGCCTCCACCGGAGCTATTACAAATTTCTTTTGTTCTAGCGTTGGCGTTACCCCAAATCTTACATCCATATTCTGGATGGTCGATAAATGGGTTTCTATTTCCTTGAAGGTATTCAGCGCCTTCATTTCTATTCTTTTCTCTATCAGTAACATCATATTCTAAATTCCATTTTAATAATGTTTCAAGGTTACCCATTTTATTATTCTTACTACCAGATGAATTGGCGCATTCTAATTCCAAACGTGGGTCAGCAACGACACAATAGAGAATAATTCTAGCGGCTTCTCCGCGGCTTCTTTCATCATATCCCGCTTGTTTTGGATCCCAACCCGCACTTGAAGAATTCATTCCTTCTACATAATAAGAGTTTCCGCGGCTGCTATTTTCTGATGAAATAGTGGGTCTAGTCATATGAATATCTTCATCAATATGAGGTGCAGTTAGTCCACCTTTCTCACCAGCACCATGTGAGTTTGGCCACACATGCTCTCTATTAAAACTGGTCGCAGGTGTATATGTATAGAATGAAGAAATCTTTGTACCGTATTTTTGGCCTTTACCATCATATTGAACTGAGGATGGATCATAGTCAGTATATTTAAATTGACCAGAAGCACTTGTGCCCATGGCCTTATAACCAACAGTGGTTTGCCTTTTGGAAGCGTTTAATGTTTGTAACGCGCTTAATAATGATGTTCCTTCTAAAGAACTATCGATGCCGTTATAGTATGTTGCTCCATCACCATTTGTGTATGTTGCGAAAGCGGCTTTTGTGTTCTTTTCAATTGTGGTGGCAACGATACCCGTAATAAAGGAACCACACAACAAAAAAGAAGAGATGATTGTAAATATTGTGTTTTTCTTCATAAATGTATACCCACAATAGTTTATTACATTGTGCTTTGTTTCTCAACCACAAAAATGACTAAAGTCATTTTAAGGAAAAGAGCGTTCCATAAAAAATGCCCAGTTATAAAACTAGGCATTATTTTTAAGAAATAATAGTTATTTATTTACCGGAAACCGCTAATTTTTTGATAACTAATGATGGAGTGGAAACACCTTCTGGGAAGACCGTTTCATCGCCACCAACTTCTAAGATATTATTGAATACTTCTAATAAGTTTCCGGAGATGGTAATGATATCTAATGGTCTATCACGTTTACCGTCTTTGATTAAATAACCAGTGGATTGTAATGAGAAGTTACCACTTTGTGGATTTAATCCAGCATGTAAACCTGAGACATCAGTGATTAAAACGCCATTACCGACAGATTGATATAATTCTTCTAATGATTTCTTACCTGGTTTTACCACTAAGAAGTTAGAGGAAACACCCATCTTTGCGCCTTGACGATATCCATTACCTGTAGATTCAACACCATCTTTTGCCGCGGTTGTTAAATTATATAAATATGTCTTTAATACACCATTTTTAAAGATTGGTTTATTGAATGTAGCAACGCCTTCATCATCAAACCAACGAGCAAAAACGTTCTTATTTAATGGTTTATCTTCAATTGTAATCTTACTGGACAAGACTTTTTGATCGAGTTTACCAATGAATAAACTGGATTGTTTTTGCACTTCTTCAGCATCAACGTGGGACACTAAGACGCCCACTAAGGATTTGACAACATCTGGGCTCAAAATAGCGGTATATTTTGCGGATTCACAAGCTTCACCACCTAATTGATCAACAGTTTCTTTACCAATTTTCGCAGCTAATTTAGCAACATCCGCTTTGGCGAAGTCATTAGCTAAAAGGTAATCATAACCAGATTTGGTTTGATCGCCTTGTCTTGCCACTGCTTGCCCTAAATAAACAAAGTAATTAGTTTGTTGAGAAAGTTTTAAACCTTTGGTGTTTAAGATAGTGACTTTTTCACTGGATTCGATATATTCAACACCAGCAACCTCTACGATTCTTTCATCATAGGCTTTAATCTTTTCTTCTAATTCATGTAACTTAGCGAGTTTTTCATCGATACTGACATTGCCTAATTCTTTATTGAAAGTATTAATCTTTTTATATTTTGGTGAACCACCAAAGATGATAACTGGATCTTCATTTTCGATAACTTTACCGTTATTAGCGATTTCTTTCACTAAATAAGCGGCTTTTTCTTTATCCCAAACATCACAGCTAGCAGCGCCTAATTTGCCGTTAACAATACCTCTAGCGAGAATGGTGTAACCATTGTTATCACTGTAATTGTCAACTTCACCATGGAATAAAGAGACGCTTAAAGAACGACTTTCGTTAATATATAATTCGGCTTCTTGGATACCCGCTTCTTTGGCGAGTTTGAAAAATAAATCGTACTTCATATTACTTAAGTTCTCCTCCACGTCCACCGACAGTGATTTGACTAATTCTTAAGGTTGGTTGGCCAACGTTAGTTCTAATAGAACCAGATGCCGCACCACACATACCTTGAGCGAGTGCTAAATCGTTAGCGATCATATCGATATGTTTTAAGATTTCAAAACCCTTACCAATTAAGGTTGCACCTTTAACTGGCTCAGCGATCTTACCATCTCTAATGATGTAGGCTTCAGAACAACCGAAGTTGAATTCACCAGTAGTGGGGTCAACAGAACCACCATTGAAGCTAACCGCATATAAACCTAATTTGGTGGCAGCGATAATTTCTTCAGGAGTGGATTTGCCGTTACAAATATAGGTATTAGACATACGAGATGTTGGACAGAAACGATAGTTTTGACGACGGCAGGCACCATTACCTTCACGTCCCATTCTTCTACCATTAAAGTCATCAATCATATAGTCGTTTAATTTACCATTTTTGATTAATAAACGTTTGCTACCTAAATTACCTTCATCATCGATATCGATAGAACCCCATTCACCAGGAATAGTGCTATCATCGACTGCACTAACAATTGGAGAAGCGATGAAATCGCCAATCTTATTATTTGAGAAACAAGATAATCCTTTGGCAACAGCGCTGGATTCTAATGGGTGACCACATGATTCATGGAATAAAACGCCACCCCAACCATTGCCGATAACGACTGGCATGACACCACTTGGACATTCCTTCGCTGTGAGCATTTTAAACGCGGTTTCCGCAGCTTTTCTCGCTACTTCTCTCGCTTTTACCTTAGTTCTGAAATAATCGATATTGCCTTGGCAACCTGGACCTTCAAATGTGGATTCAAAGCCGTTTTGATCAGCGACGATAACTGTGTAGAATAAACGACCGAATTCGCTATCGCGTTTGAACCATTTACCTTTGGAGTTAAATACCGCGACAAAGCGATGATTTGCACCAAAACCACCAATAGTTCTCACAATACGTGGGTCTTTTAAAGAATAGATTTCTTCAACGCCTTCTCTTACGAGAGCGATTTTTTCTTCTAATGGAACTTCATCAAAAGAATGAACGACTGGATTACGGTTTTTACATCTAATCATTTGTAAATCGGTAACTGTAATCAATCTTTGATCATGGAAAGATTTATTCAATGAATTGGCTAACGCTAATAAACCTTTTTTGGAGAGATTATTGGTGTAACCATAAACACATTGATTTTCCTTTAATAAACGTAAGCCAACACCACACATGGAATTGCTGTTACATGTTTCGACTTTTCCATTTTCAATGGTCAAACTACTGGAGTGACTATCTTCATAGAAAATTTCCGCATAATCGGCGCCTGTTTCCAAAGCGGCGTTAAGTACTTCTATAGCAAGTTTTTTACTTAACATCTATTTTCCTCCTTATTATTTATGTTAAATAATGTATCATAACTCGGTATTTTTACAAATAATTTACTCAATTGTTTACTAAAAATACCTCATTTGAGGTTTTTTACATTTGGTTTTATAATGGATACATGGGAAAATTTAGAATTAATATGTTATCCGCTGCCACAACAGTGGATGGTCAAGGTGTTGGCTCAGCCTATATTGAGCAAGTTGCATTAGTTAAAGAATGCGAAGACCTTTTTGAGGTCAAAGAAAACGATAGACATAAGAACTTTCATATCTATCATATGCACACGGTTAATCCAAAATACCGCATGCGTTTTAACAAAAAACACGTCAATGTCGCTTATGTCCACTTTATCCCATCAACTTTAGATGGTTCTATTAAAATGCCAAAGTTATTCTTTGGTATCTTTAAAAGATATGTCATTGGCACATATCGTAAAGCGGATGAAATTGTCGTGGTCAACCCATCATTCATCCCACCTCTAGTGGAACTAGGTATTAAAAAAGAAAATATCACCTATATTCCTAACTTCGTGGATCATGAAAAATTCCATCGCATTAGTGATGAAGAAAGAAATGCTTTAAGAGATAAGTACAATATTCCACATGATGCCTTTGTGGTTATGGGTTGTGGACAAGTGCAAACTAGAAAAGGCGTTATTGATTATGTAGAAACCGCGAAGAGAAATCCTGATAAGGTATTCGTCTGGGCTGGTGGTTTCTCATTCGGCAAGATGACAGATGGCTATAAAGAATTAAAAGCCATCATGGATAATCCACCAGAAAACGTGAAATTCATTGGTATTATTCCAAGAACAGAAATGAATGGTATCTTCAATATGTGTGATTTATTATTCATGCCTTCATTAAGCGAATTATTCCCAATGTCCATCTTGGAAGCTGTTAATTCTCAAAAACCAGTCTTATTAAGAGATTTAGATTTATACGAAGAAATCTTATTTAAAGATAAGGATTGCTATGCGATAGGCACAAACGTTGATGAATTCGATCAACAAGTTAAGAAACTTGCCTCAGATAGCAAATACTACGCTCACTATAGTGAAGGTAGCCAAGTCATCTCTGATTTCTATAGCAAAGAACACGTGAAGAATATTTGGAGAGAATATTATCCACGTATCTATAACAAATATAAAGATTCACCGAAAAAGAAACTTTATATGGAAAAATTAAAGAAAAAACAAAAATAAAAAATATTTTCCAAAATAAATAATCTTAATAATAAATATATACGTACACGCGCGTATATATTTTTTTACTTCTTCCAAAAAAAGTTATATTTATACATAAATATAAAATTAATATTTTATAAAAAAATAAAAATATTTTTTAAAAAAGTGCTTGCAATAAAAAATAAATAAGCGCATACTATAACAATCCACACGGGAAACCGAGTGGATGAGATAATAAATAGTGATAACTATTTAATATCTCAAGACTAGGTCAGACAACTGCCGCCGGATTGAAGTTGATACAGTGGCTTCTAGAAACAAATACCTTCTAGATTAACAGTTGCACTAGCACGGAGTACTGCTTGCAGTGCTTCAGGGTCATTCCTCCCTGTTTCAGTGGTCGCTGAGTTAGAACTTAACAGCGTAACATCCACCGCCCGACAAGATCGAAGAGGAACGCGTAGAAGTCAATAGCCTACGCCTAACCGCCTCACGCTAAGATCAACTCAAAACGTGAGATAAGGAAGCAATGTTATTCCGACAATTGCTCCGAACAAAGGTTGTACAGTTCAGCTATTTAAAAGACAATCAACCATTACACGACGTTGATAGTAAGGTTCCAGGATTAAATCTTCTGGTTAATGATTGCCAATAGCTTGTTATTCCTCGGAATAACTAAAAGGCCCACCTCCCTGTTCCAGTGGTCGCTGAGTTAGAACTTCACAGCGTAACACCCACCGCCTGACATGATCGAAGAGGACAAACATTCTACTAATTAATCCTAGTAGACAAGTCTAATCCACATTACTCAACCTAACGTGTGGAGATAGCAATGAACTTCCAAAGAGATTCATTGTTAAGAAACGATAAGAGTTCAAGACTAGATAAGTCAATCAAGTCCCTGAATTGAGTGGGGACTTCCAGAGATTAAAATTCCTCTGGTCAATGATTGCTCTAGCAAAAAGTTACCATCGCCGGTAACTATCGGTACGATCCTCACTGATGGTTAATCCATCACTGGTCTCCGCGTTAAAGTTTGACGGAATAAACCCAGTACCGGACACGACGAAAAGGATGACAGCCTCGAAGCTAATAACTAGAGGAAGCTGGCCACCGATGCGCTATTCAATTCAAAACGCATCGTCAACAAGAAGCACCACCAGCCAAAGGGAACTTAACTTGGGTACGTAGCAGGGATTCTTCCCTGCCACATACAACGGTTAACGTGGTAGCGTGAGCTATCACATTTTTTTTACCCTTTTGCGCGTACGCGTTATATAATTAATACATAAGGGGGATATTTTTATGGAATTATTACAAGATATTCAAAGAATTCTCGACAAAGATGAAAAGGTTATTAAAGTATTAAAACCGAATAAGAAAAGATTTTTGTTTTGGGGTTTACTTATCACTTGTTTAGGTATCCTCATTTTCAGTGCGATTTTTCTTACCATTGGTATTTTAGGTAAAACTGGCGTTATTGAATTTACCGATGAAGAAACAGGTAATCCAGATGAAGTTGCGCCAATTATGTTTATTATTATTGGTTCAGTTGCATTAGTCGTTTTATTAATTACTGCTTTATTTAGAGTTATCCGTTATAAGAGATTGTTCTATGTTATTACAAATAAACGTTTAATTATCCGTTCCGGTGTTATTGGTGTTGATTTCAAATCACTAGAATATAAGCTCATCGGTTTAGTGGATGTCAAAGTTGGTGTCATTGATAAATTAGTCAGACCAAACCCAGGCACATTAATGTTTGGCAGTGCATCAGCCCCTATCGTGCATGGTAATGGTAACGTCCCAGCCTTCTTCTTCCTCAACATTGATGATCCTTATGGAGTGTATAAACTCATCAAAGAAGTCATGAGTGGTGAGTATCAACAAGAAGAGAAAAAAGAAGAAAAGAGCAAGGAAAACGCATAGTTATCTATAAAAAGAAGGCCTCTTAACATTAGTTAGGAGGCTTTTTTTGTTAATTATAAGTAATGGTTAATGAATGGATAAACGCTCGTCCAGAATCACTATATATTTTTAATTCTTGAATGGGGTTTTCAAA
The DNA here is from genome assembly GCA_024696885.1 of Bacilli bacterium. Classification (GTDB taxonomy): domain Bacteria; phylum Bacillota_I; class Bacilli_A; order RFN20; family CAG-826; genus CAJOLV01. Next base: position 2,620 of record JAILGI010000013.1, on the reverse strand, counting down.
ATCAATATTGAAGTTTAAATGTTCAGGAACTTCAGTGGTGCTTTTAGGAGTGATGTTATAAGACACATCGTTTATTAACAAAGCACTTGTAGAGTCAACATTTATTCCACCCGTGTATGTTTTGTAGTAAGTGGACGCGACAACATCAATATGTGTAATATCTTTTACAAAAGTAAGATTGATATTACCTTCTTTCTTCGCAGAACCGAGAATTAAGGTAGCAAACCTATTGCTATCTCCCTTATCTCCGACAAAGTTGACTTGTGAAAACATACCTTCATCAACAGAAACAGAGGATACATATTCTTTATGATTCTCTACGAAACGATCACAATTAGTTTGTTGAGTAAAATCATAAGTCACTATATTATCGTTATTCGCATTTTCGACATAGAATTGGAAAACATAAGACGAATTCACTTTTGGTGAGCTACATCCACATAGGCTTGTTAATAGAATTAATGGTAATAATATCTTTTTCATATTGAGTTCCTTAGAAGTAATTATAACTTTGTTATTTATTTTTGTATAATGGAGAAGATATGAATAGAATTATCAAAGGTAAATGCGTTGATATCTCATCTGAAGGAAAGGGTGTCGTTAAAAATAATAAAGACATCTATTTTGTGGATGGACTATTTATTGGTGAAGAAGCGGATATAGAAGTTCTTTATCAACGCGCTGGTGTATATTTTGGCAAAGTAAAGAAACTATATAAGCTTTCCGAACATAGAATCCAACCAAAATGTAAAATATGCACCTCTTGTGGAGGCTGCCAATACCAACAAATTGATTATCAAACACAATTACAGTACAAAACCAAAAGAGTGGAAGAAGCACTCAAAAGAATAGGAGGCATTAACACTCCTGTTTTGCCATGCATTGGTATGGATAACCCATATTATTACCGTAATAAGATACAAATGCCTTTTGGTAAAGATAGAAAGGGTAATGTGGTTTATGGTTTTTACCGTGAAAACAGCCATGAAATCATACCTGTTAAGGAATGTATGATCGAAGACAAAAGAGCGGCCTCTATCTTATGGGATATTAAAGAATTAGTAAAAGAAATGAAGATACCTATTTATAACGAAGACAACGGTAAAGGTATTTTGCGTTATGTACTAATTAGAACTAGTTATCATTTCTCCGAACTAATGGTGGTTCTCGTGACATCAATGATGAATTTCCCAGGACAAAGAAACTTTGTTGATGCCTTAATTAAAAAGCATCCAGAAATAACCACAATCGTAGAAAACGTTAATAAGAGACACACTAATGTCATATTAGGACAAGAAGAAAAAGTGTTATATGGACCTGGTTTCATCAAGGATAAGATTCTTGATTTAACATTTGAAATTAGCCCATCAAGTTTCTTCCAAGTTAATCCTCTTCAAGTAGAAAAACTATATCAAAACGCGCTTAATTTGATTGATTTTAAAAATAAACCAGTTGTTTTAGATGCATACGCCGGAGTGGGCACGATTGGTTTAATCGCTGCGAGAAACGCCAAACAAGTTATATCTGTAGAAATTAATAAAGACGCGAGTAGAAACGCTAAAGAAAATGCGAAGAGAAATAATGTAAACAACATTGAATTCTATTGTGATGATGCCTCTAAATTCATCGCTAATTTAGATACGCCTTTAGATATTGTTATTATGGATCCACCTCGAAAGGGCAGTGATGAAGTGTTCTTATCCACTTTACTTAATAATAAAGTTAAACAAATAATCTATGTTTCTTGTGATCCTGAAACATTGGCAAGAGACCTTAAATATTTATCATCCTCATATCAGGTTAAATATGTACAACCAGTAGATATGTTTCCTATGACCGCGCATGTTGAGACTATAGTGGGACTATATCGAAAATAGTGAAAAAATAGTGAAATTTTAATGAAATTTTGATATACTATTATTGCGAGGAAACGCACATGATAAATGTCAAAATTGATAATGATATTTTAAACTCAATACTAAACATTGAAAAAAGCAAAGATTCTTTAAACTTGGTTAAAATACCAGTTAATATATCTAACAAATTCAGAAAGAATACCAAAAAAAGATCTTCATATGCGTCTAATCGAATTGAAGGCAACCCTTTAACTTTTGAGCAGGCTGATGCTGCAATAGAATCTAAGAACAGGCATTTTTTAATGCCAGAGCAAGAAATTAGGAATTATTATCTTGCCTTGGAATTTCTTGAAAAGAAATTAGAGATAAAGGAACCTCTGTCTTTGAAACTTCTTTTGCAAGTTCAAAAGCAAATATGTGATGGTGAATCAAAAGAAAAGATTGGGTTAAGGGAAGCGATGCCGCCCGGAGTTTTGTTTGCGGTTTGGAATGATGATGGCACTCCTAGTTACATCCCGCCTGAATATAGTGAAGTGCCAGGTTTATTAAATGAATTGTTTAACTATATTAACGAATCGGACGATCATCCGTTGATTAAAGCCGCTATCATTCATTATCAATTAGTTACTATCCACCCATTTGAAGATGGCAATGGTAGAACCGCCAGAATAATGTCCAGTTACTTCTTGTCTTTGAGTGGATACGGCTTTAATCAACGGATGATCGTCCGATTCGTTAATATAGTTAAACAATTCATTTAATAA
>JAILGI010000009.1 GCA_024696885.1 Bacilli bacterium | reverse complement strand
ATCGGAGTGTATCTTTCTCCAATGGGTTCCGTTCTTTGTGCGGGAGACATCGCAGAATGCGCATATATCACAGGTGCGACTAAATTTGTCATGTTTGGCTCATGCGGTACGCTTGATGAAGAAGTAACTAGAGGCAAGTTTATTATCCCCACTGAAGCATATCGTGATGAAGGAACTTCCTATCATTTCATGCCTCCTAGTGATTTTGTGAAAATCAATAATGCAGATAAAGTTGAATCAATTTTTAAAAAACTAAACATTCCATATGTTAAGGGTAAAGTATGGACCACTGATGGGTTCTTAATGGAAACAGTTAACAAAGTAAAAAAGAGAAAAGAAGAAGGTTGTATCGTCGTGGAAATGGAACTTGCTGCCTGCCAAGCAGTAGCGGACTATTTCGAACTAGAACTATATGATTTCTTACAACCCGGTGATGTTTTAATTAAAGGAAACTATGATAAAACCCTTTTGCACGCTGCCAATCATGATTTACTCAAATTAGATATTGGATTAAAAATAATTGAAGAGATTTAACATATTTCAGCAAGAAGCCCCCACTTCTTTAAGTGGTGGGAGTATGTCACTGTAGAAAATAAGTTACCTATAACAACAACAAAATAAAAGAGATTGTAGATATCAATCTCTTTTTTGTCATCTATTTTAATTTGAACTGTTTGTTATCAATCACTCTACCATCCAAGAGTTTAATAACCTCAATCGTGTTATCATTAACCTTCCTAAAAAGTTGACGAATATTCTTAACATTAATATCTATCTTCTTTTCTAGAATCGCATTTTTATACATCGTTAACGCATCATCATTTTTCTCCCATTTAACAGGGTCTTTTTCAAATAATTGAGGTAGATGCGTGTTTCCATATTCCTGACCCATATAAATAAAGAGAAGACCCTTGATATAAGAAACAAAATCCACTAGGGAATTTAAGTTAATAGAAGGTAAACTAGCGATTCTCTCTTGATCGTGGTTTTCTAAGCAATTTAACCTCAAACCTTTATTAAATAATAAAGATTCATCATCGTTTAAGGCGTCAACAAGCACTGATAAGTCTTCCTCTCCCTTTAAAAATGCCTTCAAATGCTTAAACCATGAATAGTTATATAACGCATCAAAAGTGGGGAACATATCATCGTCACTCGTGGTGATCTCACCTTGTTCTTTTAAATAACGCGCAAAGTCATAATCAATGGATTCACCAACGAAAATAATGTCATTTCCTAGCTCTTTTCTTGCTCTTTGAAAGAAAGATAAAGGTATCATACTAGCGACATCAAAACGGAAACCATCCACTCCTAGAGATACCCAATATTTCAAAACATCTAATAGATATAGCTGTGTATCTTCTCTAGACGTATCTAAATCGACAATATCGCTCCAATCACCAACGCGATTGCCTCTTTTTCCATTTTTATAAAAATAGTATTCAGGATGTGTATCCACTAAAACGTTATCAGGAGAGGTATGATTAAACACCATATCTAAGATAATGCGCATACCTTTTTGATGAATAGCGTTAACTAAAGAGATAAAATCTTCCTTACTGCCTAAATCCTTACTAATAGAAAAATAATCTTTAATTGCATATGGAGAACCATAAGTACCTTTTCTATTTAAGACACCAATCTCATGTATTGGGGTTAAATAGATGATATCCACGCCTAAATCATGGATTCTTACTAAATCCCTTTCCACGGCGTTAAACGTGCCTTCTAGGCTATAATTTCTCACAAATATTTGATAAATAACTTCGTTTCCAAACATAAAACTATTTATTGATAATTCTAATATTCTCTAAATGATAGTCATGAACGTATTCTAACAAGTTTTTCATCGCATCTTTATAAGCGCTTGTTCTTCCCATGACGTTTGAACTACCGAGACTTTTAAAGAGGTCAATTAAAATATCTTCATATTCATCAAGAGTTACTCTTCCAGAAAATAAATCTTCCAAGGTCACACCGATGTCGTGCTTGGTGCAATAAAACGCCATACCAAATAGTGGGCCAGGATATTTATAATTTGGTTTTTTCTTATGAAAATAATCTTCAAAATCCGTTCTTAATTGTCTTAAAGTCATTGCTTCATCGTTTCTTTCAACAGATGTACTTTTCTCATTTGATAGATAATAACGCACTAAAACAGTAGTGGATTTACCACTCGCAGGAGCGGATAAAACTTCATCACCTGGTTTCATACAATCATACATTGCTGTGCATATACAGGGAGTGCGGTTAGTGACACCTAAAGCATTTTGAATATCGTTACAAAGTAAAGTAATGGATTCTTCTCCATCTTCTAATGCGTTATTCTTTTGCTCCATAATGTAATCGCGTGCTTGTTGTGTTAATGTTTTACCTTTTTGAGAAGGGGAAATAGAGATATTGCCATTTTCTAATTTAGTCACTCTTTCCTCTAATTCTTTCACTTTTTCTAATAATTCTAAAAATGTTCGATCGTAATTCATAAAAAGTACCTCTATCAATAAATTACCATAAAAAAATCATTTGTACATAAAAAAACATAAAAACTATTAAAAAAACATATGAAGCAACAAAAGAATATAATTATTTAAAAATGAAGAGAATAACCATTTCTTTTTATGTTATAATAACTAAAAAGCAGGTATTTATATGAGATTTGAATTAAAGGAAGAGAAAATCACCCTTTATTTAGAAGGCGAATTGAATTCTTATAACGCTGATGGAGTGGAGAAAGAAATTGAATCCACTTTACAAGACAAAAAGTTTAATCAAATAGTTTTGAATCTAGAAAACCTCCGTTACATTTCTAGCGCCGGTTTAAGAATCGTTTTAAAACTCAAACAAAAATATAATGATGTCACTATTGTTGATGCTTCTTTAGAAGTCTACGACATTTTACAAATGACTGGTTTTACCAACATCATGACCGTGAAAAAGGCCCTTAAGAGAGTGTATGTTTCCGGTGCGGAAGTTATCGGAGAAGGTTTCTTCTCAACCGTCTATCGCCTTGATAAAGACACCATAATTAAAGTGTTTAACCGCACTAGCGATCCTGAACAAATTGAAAGAGAACTTCGCTTAGCCAAAGAAGCCTTTATTCTCGGTGTACCTACCGCTATATCATTTGACATCGTCAAAGTGGATGATAAGTTAGGCGTTCGTTTTGAAATGCTCGACTGTATGTCCTTAAAAACCGCTGTCTTAACATATCCGGATAGGATGAAAGAATACTTAGAAAAATACGCTTCTTTATTAAAGAAGATTAATAGAACAGAATGCTTTAACCCTATTATTCCAGATATCAAACAGTTCTATCTCCAAAAGATTGAAAAGATTAAACCAAACCTAGAAGAAAAATATTATTTAAAAGCGAAAAAACTCATTAGCGACTTAGAAGATAGAAAAACCTTTGTCCATGGGGACTGCCATTTCAAAAATATCATGGTGCAAAAAGATGACCTCGTTCTCATCGATATGGACACCTTATCCGTTGGTCATCCAATCTTCGAATTAGCGGCGATTTACGCCCCTTATTGTGCATTTAATGAAGATGATCAAGGCAATTCTGAAAGATTCTTTGGTATCAAAGAAGAAGATGCTTCAAAACTTTATAATGCCTTAGTGAATCGTTATTTTGGAAAAGATGACCCGGTCATCAAAGATAAGATTAAACTCGTCTCCTATATTCATATGATCTGGTGGAACCGCGTTAATGAACCAGAAAACAATAAGAGATTAGAAGGCTGTAGAAGTAGACTATATCAATTACTTGATAAATACGATGATTTGAACATTTAATATGAGCCAAGAAGAACAAAATAGATACGTTGAAGAATATTATAAAAACGAGTACGACGCGAACTTGAAAATCACTTGGGCTCTTACTTTTACTGCGGCTTTACTCACCATTATATGGATTCTATATCTCATACCCGGTATTTTCAGTTTAACGGAAATCACAAGAATAGTCACATGTATCGCTCTCCCCGTTTTTATTCTCGTCTTACTATCACCTCAACTGTTTATTAGAAGAGAACAAGGAAAAAAGAGAGGATTTAAATACTTCCTATTAGTGTCTTTCTTCCTCGTCATGCTTTTGCTAAATATTCTCATTCCAAAGCACGCGATTATGGGTTGGGCGGTTTGCATCATTTTAACCAATCACTATTACAACCCAAAAGTGGGAAGAATCATCTTTATCATCACTCTTATCGGTCTCTTCATTGGCATCTATTTAGCGATGTTTTTAGGGGAATTTGATTCTAACTTAATGATGGGTGAACTAGATGAAGAAACAGGTCTTATCCGTTCATTTAGAATTACGGAAACATTCTTAGATACCCCCGCGGGAAGATATGAATATCTACGATGCTTACAAGCCGCTGGCAAAAACCGCATGATCACCGCGGCGGAATTCTATTTCTTCCCACGCGCTATCGTGGTTACCATCTTATTTTATAGCTCTAACCAGCTCAACAAACGTACATATAAGCTTCTTGTTAATGAAATTAAAGTTAACTCTGAACAAGAGAAAATTAATACCGAATTAGAAGTTGCTAAAGATATTCAATTAGCGACATTACCAAGCGAAATAGTGGCTTCGCAAGACGTCGAAATCGTCGGTGAATTAAAAGCCGCCAAAGAAGTCGGTGGTGATTTCTATGACTATTTCCGTATCGATAATGAACATATCGCCATTCTTATAGGTGACGTCTCTGGTAAAGGTATTCCCGCGGCGATGTTTATGATGAAAACTATCACTTGTTTTAAAAACTTCACCCGTATCGATAAAACACCTGGCCAAATTTTAAAAGAAGTTAACGCTTCCATTTATGAAGGCAATCATTCGCAGATGTTTGTCACTTGCTTCCTTGCTATTTTGAATAAAAAAACAGGATTATTACAATTCGCTAACGCGGGACATAATCCACCCATTATTGGAAATAACCGTCATTTCCGTTATTTAAAATGCAATAGCGGTTTCATCTTAGGTGGAATGAAAGAGGCATTTGTTAAAGATGAACAAATAACCTTAAAAC
>JAILGI010000094.1 GCA_024696885.1 Bacilli bacterium | reverse complement strand
AATTATTTAATAAGTTGCCTAATGAGTTTGCTAAGTCACTATTCACTCTTTCGACAAATTGTTCAGGTGAAAAACTACCATCTTGTCCAAAGACAACTTCTCTAGCTAAATAATATCTAACTGCGTCTAAACCATATCTTTCCACAAGTGGATATGGGTCAACAACGTTGCCTTTAGATTTACTCATTTTGCTATCTCTCATCATTAATAAACCGTGAACGAATTCTCGATCAGGTTTTCTTAATCCTAGTGATTCGAGGAACATTGGCCAATAAATCGCATGGAAACGTGTGATATCCGCGCCTAAAATGTGGATAATTTCACATTCAGGATCTTGCCAATATTTATCAAATAATTCATGGTTTTCATGGCCATAACCTAACGCGGAAATGTAGTTGGTTAAAGCATCTAACCAAACATAAATAACGTGTTTAGGATTTTCATTAATTGGGATACCCCAAGAGAAAGATGTACGAGAAACGCATAAATCATCTAATCCTGGTTTAATGAATGTATTAATCATTTCATTCTTACGTGATTCAGGGATTAAGAATTTAGGATTTTCATCGTAGAACTTTAATAATTTGTCTAAGTATTTATTTGTTTTGAAGAAATATGCTTCTTCTTCCGCTTCATGAACTGGTCTACCACAGTCAGGACAGATGTGTTCTGGTCCAACTTGCGTATCAGTCCAGAAAGATTCACAAGGTGTACAGTACCAACCTTTATATTTTCCTAGATAAATGTCTTCTTGTTTTAACATTCTAGAGAATATTTGTTGGACTGTTTTAATGTGTCTTTCTTGAGTGGTTCTAATGAAATCATCATTGGAGATATGCAATAAATCCCAAAGTTTATAGAAACCCTCAACGATGTTATCAACAAATTCTTGAGGAGTGACACCGGCCTTCTTTGCGTTTTCTTCAATCTTTTGGCCGTGTTCATCAGCGCCTGTTAAGAAGTAGCATTCAAAACCACGCATTCGTTTATAACGAGCAAAAATATCGGTCAATGTAGTGCAATAAGCATGACCAATGTGTAATTTTGCACTTGGGTAATAAATGGGTGTGGTAATGTAAAATCTTTTCTTTTCCATGGCGAATGAGCCTCCTTTATTGATAGAAAAACCGGATTTCTCCGGTAAGTTTCTTATTTAAGACCGTATTTACGATTGAAGCGGTCGACACGACCATCGCTTTGCACGAATCTTTGTTTGCCAGTATAGAATGGGTGGCAGTTTGAACATGTATCAACTTTGATTTCTTTTAATGTTGAACCTGTTTCGAATGTTGTACCGCAAGAAATGCAAGTAACTGTGCAACGATTGTAATTTGGGTGAATACCTTTTTTCATCTTCATTCTCCTTCCGCCTGGAACAGTACTGTCGTTCCAAGAAAGTTTGCTTATTGATAATATCAAAGATATATTCAATTAGTCAAAACATTTTTATTAATAAAAGGTGAAAATACAAAAAGAAGTGAGAAATCATATAGTTTTCTCTGTTTTTGTTTATAATGTATGTGATTAGGAAGTAAGAATATGAGCCGATATGTCATATCTTTAGGTGGTAACGCTCTTGGCAATAACGCTCAAGAACAACATGAATTATTAAAAGGCGTTGCTAGACCAATCGCTAGATTAATCAAAGAAGGACATGAAGTGGTTATCGTTCACGGAAATGGTCCTCAAGTAGGAATGATTAATCTTGCTTTCACTAACTACAATGTACCAGATATGCCATTCCCAGAATGCGGCGCGATGTCCGAAGGATATATCGGTTATGATATTCAAAACGCTTTATATAATGAATTCCAAAAATTAGGAATTAATAAAACAATTTTAACAGTGGTTAGCCAAGTGCTCGTGGATCAAAAAGATCCTCGCTTTTTAAACCCCACAAAACCAATTGGAAAGTTCTACTCAAAAGAAGAAGCGGAACAAATACAAAAAGAATATGGTTATACGATGAAAGAAGACGCGGGAAGAGGCTATCGTCGAGTGGTTCCTTCCCCACTACCTATCGATTTAATCGAAAAAGAAGCGGTAAATACACTAATTAACCAAGGTGAAGTCGTTATATGCGCTGGTGGAGGTGGCATACCTGTAATTAAAAATGACGATGGCACTTTAGAGGGTATTGCCGCGGTTATCGATAAAGATTTTGCCTCTGCGAAGGTCGCTGAAATTGTTAATGCTGATTATTTAATTATTTTGACCGCTGTGGATAATGCGTGCATTAACTACAAAAAGGAAGACGAAAAGAAATTAGAAAAAGTTAGTGTTAAAGAATTAGAACAATATATTGAACAAGGTCAATTTGCCAAAGGCAGTATGCTTCCTAAAATCGAAGCGTGTATTAACTTTTTAAAGAGAAAACCCATGCAAAAAGCCATAATTTCTTCTTTAGATAAAGCGGAAAGTGCCTTTAAAGAAAAATGCGGAACAATCATTTCCATGGATTGATTTTGCTTATATTTTAATTACAATAAGATTATGAAAATTTTAGAGTCAGGCGAAGATTATTTAGAGAGAATCCTCTTCTTACAAGAGAAGAATGGAAACGTGAGAAGTATCGATATCGCTACCGATATGAACTTTTCTAAACCCTCTGTCAGTGTCGCCATGAAGAAATTAAAAGAAAATGGTTATATCCTCATTGACGATAATGGTTATATTACCTTAACTCCTAAAGGTGATGAGATTGCAAAAAGAATCAGTGAAAGACACATTGTCTTAACTGAGGTTTTGAAATCCATGGGAGTGGATGAAGAAATCGCTAAGAAAGATGCGTGCAAAATTGAACACGATCTTTCTGATGAAACATTTGAAGCAATTAAAAAATATATAAATAGGAAATAAATAAATGATTTTTTTATTAAAGTTTTCTCTAAAGGAACCCTGGATGTGGTACATGGTTTTTGGCATTATTGCGTTCATGTCTTTAATTACCTTTTTTGTTTACGTTGATGACAAACGTAAAGCCATCAAGGGAAAATGGAGAACAAAAGAAGCGGTTTTATTACTGTTATCACTATTCTATGGTTCTTATGGTGGAATCGCTGCAATGATTCTTGTTAGACACAAAATTAACAAACCATACTTTATAATAGTAAACCTCATTGGATTTCTCTATAACACTGGAGCTATTGTATTTGGAGTTCTACTCCTTCTCAACATTATTCACTTATAAAAAAGGCATCTCAAATGAGATGTCTTTTCATAATTAGAAGATATGAATTATTTTTTGACATCGATGTCTTTAGATAATTCTTTTTGTTCTTCAGAGAATTCTTCCACTTTCTTGATTGTTTTCTTGGTGACGATTTCCTTTGGTTTATCTTCTTCGCCCATATGAACAACAACTTGATTGAATGGAATATTGATGTTGTTATCATCAAAGAGAATCTTAATTTCTCTATTTAAATCTCTTTGAACTTGGTAAATGTCGTTTTCCTTACATTTAGCAACGAATAATAAATTAACGGAGGATTCAGCTAATTCAGAAACACCTTTATAGAATGGACCTTCGACGATTCCTGGAATCTTTTCTTTGATTTTTCCGATGTTATCAGCGATAACCGCTTCCACATTTTCAATTCTTGCTTCATAGCCAATAGCGACATAACATTTAGCGATAGATAATTCTTTGGTTTGGTTAATAATGGTTTTGATTTCACTATTATTGACGATTTTGATGTTGCCACCTGCATCGATTAATTTGGTGGTTCTCACACCGATAGAGATTACTTCGCCTCTCCAACCGTCAATAATAACAATATCACCAACTTGGAAATCACCTTCAAAAACAATGAAGATACCGGCGAGGATATCCGCCACTAAAGCTTGTGAACCAAGACCTATAATCAAGGTGACGACGCCAGCAGAAGCAAGCATCATTGTGGTGTTTGCGCCCCAAGCAGCCATAATGAAGAATACGGTAGCAATAGCGATAACCCATTTTAAGAAGTTAACAATTAATTTAGCGATTGTAATTGATTTTTTAGTGTGGAATGTAATCTTAGCCAATAGATGTAAAATCAATCCTAATGCGATGGCAATAACAATGATTTGCACTGTTTTAACAGTGTTTGGAATCGCGTGTTGGAACATGTATTGGAAGAATGGTACATCACTCACTGTTTGGTTGAATGTGCCATGCATCACTACTGTTGTGCCACCCATGCCATCATCGACAAGTTCAGACCATCCGTAGATATCTTTGTAGAATACAAATCCCACTATTGTGGCGGCCACTAAAACGCCATAGATGATCCACAAGATAATTTTGTTAAGTTTTTCTTTTTCCATAACTCTTTTTCCTCCTAGAAATTATGCGTAGAAAATTAATCTCACATTCGATGAGATTGTTATATTAGCAGACTCGCTTGTTCTCGTGTCTGTATATTCCATAACTATGTTAACGCGGCAATCTTCATCCTCTAATTGCGCACGTAAGGTTTCAAAGTTTTCATGTTGATAAAGTGGTATTTCCACGAAAGCATCAAATAAATTTTCAAACTCACTTAAATCAATATCAAACTCGTAAGTTTCATTATCAGTAAGCGTAGTAAGATAAATCTTATAATTAGTAAATGTAGTGCCTTCTGGGTCATAAATTGCTGGAACCAATCCTATTGTTGCACTTTCATATGTTGATTCTTGATTTGTTAATCTAGCGCCATAAACGATAGGATCTTCACTCAAAGTCATTGTCGCTGTTTCTGACCAGAAGTTTTCAGTTACGCTTTCTTTAGTCGCGTAATCGTAATATTCAATATTGAGTCCAAATGCCGATTCTTTGCCGATAGATTCCATAAAATTGGTTACATCAACGAATTGATAACCAGTTGTATTTTCTAAAATAATTTCATTGTTTTCATCGCCATTAATAAGAAGATGAAAACTCCAATATATATCTGCGTTATCCACATAATCGAGTTGGACAGGTAAATAATATTGTTCTTCATTCACTTGATAAACCTTATAGTCGGTATTTAATCCATTAAAATTGCTATCAAGTGAATTGATAAAGGTTATCTCTCCACTTACGTACTCTATTTGGTTGTTATTATATGAATATGAGAATTGATAAGTGAATGTTTGCCCTGTTGTGATATCTAATCCATATTCCATCGCATTAATTTCAAGGGTTTCTGTGGTGTGGCTTAAAGAAATCTCCGCGGTGATTGGATCAGAAGTGCCATCATCCGATGATATAGTCAAAAGGAAATTTGTGAATTCATCGAATTCATCAGAGAAGTTCATTGTCACATATATTGTGTTGTTATTGAAATCCGCTCTTTCGTCGATATAGAAAGATGTAAATGACGCTTCATATCCAGAATTATCAGTGAAGGAGAATGATTCTTGGCTAGATAATTGAACCATATTGCCTTCTTCGTAATAAACAAATTCATAGGTAAATGTATCGTGTCTAACATCTAAAATGACTTCACCACTATTTTCGTCCTTACCATTAATCACGATTGGGTTAAATGGGTCATCAATATCGAGATTTAAATGTCCACCGGAAGAAGATTCAATATAAATATAGAATCTATCAAATAGACCAAAATCATCTTGCACATCTAAAGTAATGGTAAATGTATAATCAACAAAGTTTGCAGTTTCGGAAATATTAATACCGTTGAACTCGGATTTTAATTCGCCATTAGGATTATATGAGAGATTATTTTGAACGAATTCCATCTCCTCTCCATCTTGGGTGTAATTTAATGTCGCGGTGAACGTAGAATTACGAATATCAAGGATAACTTCTTCGTTTGCGTCTTTGCCATCAATTGTAATTGGTTCATTTGACAAGATAATATCTTGAGTTAATGTTTTTGAATTATCATTAACATCGGTGAATGTTAAGCTAGCTTGTTCACCAAAGACACCAAAGACATCGGAATAATCAATTAATACATTAAATTGATAATTTAAGAAATCTGGATTGTCTTGTAAGGTCACACCATTGATGGATGGTTCATAACCAGAATTATCAACGAATGTAAATGACTCTTGACTGACAATGTGCTTTTCTTCATCGCCTTCAAAATATGTTAAATCATAGGTAAATGAGTCATTTCTCACGTCTAATATGACTTCTCCATCTTCTTCACCACTGACATAACAGGTGTTAAATGGATTATCAATTGCAATAGTTTTGGAAGCTCCTGATGATGATTCAATTAGCATGGAGAAATCATGCAAGATATCGAAGTCATCTTTTAAATCAATGCTGAAAGAGAAGGAATAATTGACATAATCCGCACCTTCAGAGAAATAGACACCATAAACTTCGGAAGCAAGACCTTCTTGGTTAAAGTAAAGAGTTTCATAGTTGGTAAATGTCATATCTTCGCCATCCGCGGTATATGTTAAAGTCGCGTTAAATGAAGACTTTCTAATATCTAAGATTACTTCGCCAGTTTGATCATCTAAGGCGGATAACATATAAGAATCACCGCCTAATGTAATTGGGAACGACTTGGTTTTAGTCTCATCTTCAATGTCAGTTAATGTCAAAATAGCATCATTAGAGAATATTCCTTTACCATCGTAATAGGAAATATAAACTTCAAATGTATAGTTAAGTAAATCGGTATTTTGCCCAACATAAATACCATAGATTTCCGAGTATTCTTCGTAATGTTCTTTCATGACGAATGTCGTGTCATAAATAATCTTGGCGTTATCGCTATCTTCTTGGACATATAAACGATAGGTTTCTCCCCATACTAAGCCTTCTACTTCGCCTGAGTTTTGACCTTCCTCTAAATCGCGATAGGTCATAAATGAAGCATTAGTTATATAGAGCTTAAATGGATCATCATTTGTATCTTCTAAAAGAAGTGAATAAAACACCATGTTATCGGAAATAAAAAATTCTTGCATGGTGCATTTAGCGTTATTCGAGGAAATAACGGAAATACCAATAGTTGTAGCGATAGCAGTTGTAGCCACGACAACCGCGCCTATGATAGAGGAAGCAGCGGATGTACTAGCTGCTGCTCCAGCACTAGCCCCACTACTAGCAACAGCAGCAGTTTGACCACTCACCGCTGATGAGCTTTGTTGGACTGCTTTTTCAATAATCTCTTTGCTGTTAGTATTTGTGGTTTTTCCGTGTTTAATATTTTCGTTATTTTTATTATGGGTAAGATTTAATTCGTCTCTTAAATCATTATCTTTATTTTCTTTATAAGAAGTTGATTCATCTTTTTGGACACGAGAAAATTCATAAGAAAAAGATTCCTTATTATTAGTAACCTTTACTTCATTAAATTCATCATTTCTCATTATTTGGTTTTTTGTTTTTTGGATTCCGCTTTATCTTTGTACATTAAAGCGTCCGCTTCTTTTAATACATTTTCCACGCCTTGATTATTTAAATTAGAGGCGTAACCAAAAGCGCATCTATATGGTGTTTCTGCGATTTTGGCTTTCATTTCATCGATATATTGTTTAACACGTTCTTCATCGTTAAGGGCGTAAAGGATATTAAAAGTAACATACCAGTTTTATTCTAGCACTTATAAATATAACTAGTGATATATTTATTCTTCGTTGGGGTTACCAATTGGATATATTTCGTAATTATTCTCTTTAATATTTATTAATCCAGCGATGGAATACATGTAGATTTGATTAATCATAATATCTTTATCATCTGCCCATCCATCACCATCGCGATCATAGTTAAATGGAATATCAAACTCAGAAGCGGTTTTATGATCTTCTTGAACGGGTATTGTCATAACTAGTTGCCTGTCGCAGTCACTATCTCCCGATCTATGATTGTCAAAGGTGCAGACTTCAGGGTCATAATCAAACCAAAGATAAAAGCAATAAACATTGAGGTTTTCACTTTCTTCCCCTTCTGAATCCGTTCGATATTCTACATAATTTTCATTGTTAGTTTGGATATCATTTATTGTTTCATCGAGCATCTTTTCATATATCGTATTTTGATGATTGATTGGTAACTTTAAGTATGGATATCTCCCATCAATTTTGACATAAGCACCTTTTTCACCTGCATCTATTGGATACATCGAGGTGTCATGAGCGTTAGTCATTGTTAAAGGCTTATTAGCGATTAAATATGTCGTTAAAATATCTAAAACTTCTGTTCCTGGAATCTTAATGGAGACTTTAATAACATTGTCTTCTAAAGATTTAACTCCATAACCAATATGAAGTTCTTTTAAACGGGATTTAAATTCTTTAATAACATCGTCTTTTTGAGCGATGTCTTCCACGCGAAAATAAAGTTCATAATTTTGTCTTAAATCTTTGTTACAAGATGAAAAGAGCAAGGATATACATATGGTAAGTGTGGGAAATATCTTTTTCATAGGTCTAAGAATAGAAAACCCACCACTTAGTGATGGGAATTAAATTTGGTTAATGTTTATTCGTTTTCAAATAATGCAGTGTACGCCCAATAAGCGGTTAAACCTAATGGCATAATGATGACTGCGACTGATGCAAGTGTCGCAAATGTATCAGTGAATTTTAAGATAGGAGCAAAGAAACCTTCTAATAATAAGCAGGTAACTGCGTTAATAATTAAACGGAGTTGATTCATTTTTTGATCAGGTTTAATTAATGGAACAAAGCATAAGACTAAGCAAATAATGGTGACCGCTAGGTAAACGAAGTATTGCCATAATAGATATCCAAGAGTACCATTTCCCAAGAAATGATAAATGGTGGCGATAAGCATATAACCCGCTAAAGCGAAGACAATCATACGGGTAATTCCGAAGAAATTAAATTCTTCATTTCTAGTTTGTTTTTTGTCTAAGAATAAGACGACAAATGGGGATGCTACTAAAGCTAAACCAAGAACGATGAATAATACTTTCATTGGGAAAATGTCATAGAAGAGATGCTCTTTACTAAGAATTCCCGCTAAAAACATCAATACACCGGTAACACCATTGACGCCAAAGACGCCAAACTTAATTAATCTTTTTAAATCCATAAATGTAACTCCTCGTCCTTAATTATAATATTTAATAATCATTATTCATCTAAATATTCGCGCTTAGAGAATAATAATTTTTCAATCAATTTAGCAACGTATTTTTTATTGAATAAATAAAGAGGATAAGCGATAACCGCAAAGATAATAACAAATACAATTTGGTCAACAGTCATTGTTCTATATAACGCTAATGTGGCGTTAATACCCATATGCGAGAATGTGTAATTGAAGATATTTTGTACACCACCTGTGTTCTCTAACATTTCAGTTCCTGAAACAATAAAGTATTCAGGTAATAAGTAAAGAACAAAGAGCATGACAAATGTTGCGCATCCAAACAATATCTTTCTATATTTTGTAAATGGACGGCAGTTTTCAAAGAATATAATTATACCGGCTATAGTGACACATAAGCTAATCACTGGAACCCATCCAATTTCCGATATCTCTTTAATAGCCCCTTCACCCGCAAAAACAGTTTTCATTAATTCAATATTGAGTTCATGTGATTGCACTAATTGATGGATAATAAAATAAGCAAATCCAAAAAGAACAGGGATAAACATATATACCGCGGATAATACCGCTCTTTTGACAACATTCTTAAAGAAGTTGCCAGTCACTCTTGTTCTATCTGGTTCTAATGAAATAAAGACAGTGGCAATACCGGTAATAAAGATATTAACCATACTCATAACGGTTGGTTGAAGAATATGAGGAATACCTAATAATATTGGGAGAATGGTAATTAATAACCATAAGAAATCTTTCATTACGAATAATGAAGATGATCTTTGAATATTGTTAACAACGCGTCTTCCTTGGAAGACAGCTTCTTTCATATTAGCAAAGTTAGAATCTAATAATATGAGGTTGGCCACATTCTTTGTTGCGGCAGCACCATTAGCTAAAGCGATAGAGCAATCAGCAACTTTAAAGGCCAATAAGTCATTTAATCCATCACCAGTAACACCAGTGACTCTTCCGTTCTTTTTAAGAACCGCGATGATATCCGCTTTTTGGTCAGGATTAACACGGCCAAAGATGGAATTGTTCATGACAATACTTTCAAAATCATCAGTGTCTTTCACTTGTGACATATCCACTACTTTATCCCAATTAGAAATACCGGATTGCTTAGCAATATAACTAACTGTTCCAACATTATCACCGGAAATAACTTTAATATCGACATCGTTTTCTTTAAACCATTGCATAGTGTCATATACTTCTGGTCTAATTGTGTCCCTTAAGATAAACATCGCTAAAGAGGTTCTCTTAGATGGTAAGCGATTTTCATCTTTAAAAGCATCGGTTTTAGCGAGTAAGACAACACGTAAACCATGAGAAGCATATTCATTAACTCTCTCTAGCAATTCTTTATCTTCGCTGATATATTCAGGAGCACCTAAAACAAACCACCCCTTGCCCTTCATCTCTACCGCACTATACTTACGTGAGGAGGAGAATTGAATGGTGTTAACTATATCAAATTGCGCTTCTTTTCCAAATTTAGCGATAAAAGCATCACTGGTTTGGTTTGAGGTCTTAAATGCGGATTGATATGTTGCAATAAGTTCTATTAATTCTTTTTCACTAAGTGACTCATCAAGAATTTTATAACCCTCAATGGTCATCGTGCCATCGGTTAAAGTGCCTGTTTTATCTAAGCACAAGGTATTCACTCTTGATAATGATTCAACGGAATATAAATCTTGGGCTAATGTTTTAAACTGTGACAAACGAATGACACCAGTTGTCATCGCGATGGACGCTAATAAAGCCATACCAACT
Organism: Bacilli bacterium; assembly: GCA_024696885.1. GTDB lineage: Bacteria > Bacillota_I > Bacilli_A > RFN20 > CAG-826 > CAJOLV01. The sequence continues at coordinate 941 of JAILGI010000094.1, read as the reverse complement.
GGAATCATATAGGCAATAGTTGTGCCACCATAGAAGAATGAATTGGTGAACATACTATCCATATCTGGTCCCCATTTATCTGGGAATACTGGTAATACCCCTTTAGCGGTGCGCATATAGAATAGGAATTCATTTATGAATACGATAAACGCTAAAGGAATGGCAATAAACGCCATTGTACGGATAATCTTATTGATAGCAATCATCAATCTAGATTTTGGTTGTTTATGTAATTTAGCTTTGTGTTCAATGGAGCTGATATATGTGTCATTAGCGATTTTATCCGCTCTCACCGCGCCTATACCACTAACGATAAAGGAACCGGCGTATAAGATTTCACCAATGCCTTTTTTAACAGGGACTGATTCACCGGTTAATAATGCTTCATTGACTTCAAAAACGACATCCTCGACGATAATACAATCTGCGGGGATTTGATCACCTGGTTTAAGAACAAGGATGTCATCTAAAACAATGTCTTTAGAGAGAATATATACGTCTTCTCCGTTTCTTTTGACATTTATCTTGGAATCACTTAATAGTTTTAACTTCTCAATTGTATGTTTAGATTTACATTCTTGAATCGTTCCAATAAGGATATTGAAAAGAATGATTACTAAGAACATCAAGTTGGTAATAACTTTTGGACCAACAAAGATGAGAAGTAACGCTGCAACAGCGAACATTAAAATGTTAAAGAAGGTAAATAAATTACCAAGAATAATCTGTAGATAGGATTTATTTGTCGGACTTTTAGCGACGTTCAATTTCCCATTGTTTCGCATATAGGAAACTTGTTCATCAGTTAGTCCTTGATGAAAGTTAGGGTTAAATCTTTCCACTTCTTTTGATAAGAATTTCTTCTTTGCCATGACTTGATTATATCAAAAAACAGGAAAGGATATACACGCATTTAATATGCAAATGTCTTTATAATTTCA
>JAILGI010000077.1 GCA_024696885.1 Bacilli bacterium | reverse complement strand
TTAGGAGTGATGGGTTTTAAAATCTTACCAACCCTATTAGAAATATTACCAATATGGAACTGGGTGATGATTTTAATACCTATTGGTTTACAAGCTATTGCCTATATCGTATGCGCGATTAAATTTAAAAAGTTTTCCGCGGTACACACATACGCGAATAAAATTATGAGTGCGGCAATATTCTTCTACCCATTTACCTTTATTGGTTTTATTCCTGTTATATATGAGACATATGTTGGGGTGTTTGGTTCAGTAGCGATTTATGCTTCTATTGAAATTAATCTCATTCATATTATTGCGAAAGAGTATAATGAGAAGAATAAATCAGTCTTTTTAGTTAAAAAGAACGAAAGAAAAGCTTTAGAAGAGCTAGAAACGGAACAGTTATGAAGAAAGATTTGTTATTTTCCTTTTTGAAAGGAATTCTTGCTGGATTAGCAATTGGATTAGGTGGATTCTTATACATCCTTATGATTTTTTTAATTAAAGGTGAAGTGGGAAAAGTATTAGGATCGATATTATTCGCAGTTGGTTTATTCACCGTCTGTACCTTTTCTTTACATCTATATACCGGAAAAATCGGTTTAGTGTATGAACAAAAGCAAACCAAAACATTTTATATTTCCTTACCGATTATGCTTATTGGTAATGCGATAGGTGCGATTGGTTTTGGCTATATCTGTTTCTTCGCTTTTAGAAATCTTGATATATATCAAATAACCGCTTTAGGGGCCGCTAATTCGAGATTAGCGTTCAATACCTTTGATGACTTCCTTTCGTGCTGTATTAAGTCCTTATTATGTGGTTTATGCGTCTATTTAGCGGTCAAATCATTTGCTTATAAAAGAATCTCCGTTCTTGGCACGCTTTTATTAGTCCTATTCGTCTTTATCTTCGTTTATTGTGGTTTCCAACACTGCATTGCTAATATGTTCTATTTCTCATTCGCTAATAGATGGTGTGGTGAAGCCGCGATCAATTTAGCCCTTTGCATTTTGTTTAATTCTTTAGGACCGGTTTTAGGTGTTTTACTCTTAAAAGCCAATCAAAAAAGTTCAGAAGCAAACAAATAGTTTTGTTTTTTACCAGTAAATTGATAAATAATATATTAAAGACTAACGAGGTGTATTATGAGAAAAATCTATGAAATTATTAAGCCATTCTTACCCATTATTTTTGGCTCGTTAATATTATTACTTTATTTAAACCTCCTCTCCGTTAATGGATGGCCATTAGCTCTTGGCATTATCGCAGTTGTTATGGCGGCCTATTATATTGGTTTAGGAATTGTAATGATTATCTTGGGTGATAAATTACCAGAAAAGTTAAAAGATATTTTATATCTTGTTTCTATTTGTTTCTTCCCAGTATTCACCTTCGTTTATTATTTACTCCTCGTTATTAATGGTCATGATGGTTATGGCCCAACTGGTTGGGTTCTCTCAATTATCATGCTCGCTTCATCTCTTGGTGTTGTGGTCTTATACGTTCTCGCTAACTTCCTTGCTGGTTCAATTTTCAAGAGAATATTAAAATTAGTCGCAATAGCTTTTATTCTTGCGATGCTCTTATTCGTGATATTCGACATCAATGGCGCACCAATTGATTTAGGAGATATTGTTGTTGTCAGTTTAGTAATTGACTTCATCTACGCTAACATGCTCATCAGTGCAATCATCAACTTAAAAGAAGTAACTAAATCTGAAAAACCAAAATCAGAGCCAAAATCAGTTGAAGAAGCACCATCTGAAGAATAATAATTTCAATCTCTAACATCTATGATGTGTAATAGAGTTAGCCATCAAGGTCTATAAAAAACTTAAAAGACGACTTGATGGGCGTCTAGAAACGGATGTCGAAGAGAAGGCAGGGCCCATAAAAAGGTACCCCTTCGAACGGTAGATTTATTCGGTTAAGGGGAGGTCCCGGTATCGGTAATCAGTTTATCGTCCCAGAGATGGGACTTTTATTTTATTTTCGATTTTAAAAACAAAAACTTCTATATTTTGTTCTAAAGAACACTAAAAAATATTTTGACAAAAATAGTTAAATAATTCTAATATATATGTGCAAAGCGAAAGCGATCAGGAAGTCCCATCCTTATTGGCGACATGCGATGCAAAAGTATCTATCATCCATTCAGTTAAATAAAGAGAAATTTAATTGGATGATTTTTGTCGTTTATACTAAGGAGAACT
>JAILGI010000063.1 GCA_024696885.1 Bacilli bacterium | reverse complement strand
AATTGACGAATATCGGTGAAATTTTCACTGCCACAGTTTGGACATTTAACGTGATTATTTCTAATGAAATCCATCATTTGGTCATTGGTCATACCATTGACATCTGCATCTGGGAATTCACCTTCAATTAATTGATCCGCTCTAAAGCGTTGTTTACAGTGTTTGCAATCGATTAATGGGTCATTAAATGTGGCGACGTGACCTGTGGCCACCCACACCTTTGGATTCATTAAAATTGCGGCGTCAATTCCGACATTTGTGGGGCTTTCTTGGACGAATTTCTTCCACCACATTTTGCGGATATTCATTTTAATTTCACTACCTAATGGTCCGTAATCCCAAGTATTGGATAAACCACCATAGATTTCGCTTCCTTGATAATAAAAACCGGAAACGATGAAATGATTTGTTAATTTTTCAAAATTATTATTTGCCATTTATAAATACCTCGTTTATAAGCATGCACGAGGAAAAGGATACTTTTTTGCAAGGTATTTGTCAACCTATTATGAGTGTATTTTTCTATATCTTTTAAAATTTATTTAAAAAGGTCTTTAGATTTAAGGCGATAGCCATATGAATCATAGATAAAAGCAAAGAATTTATCAAAAAGAAGTAAAACTTCTGTTTCACCTAATTCATTAAAAGAAAGGGAATAATCATCGAGAAGGAAAGCTTGTCGAATAAGAGACATTTGTTTCTTATTAAAAGCTAAAGGAGCACTTTCGTCATAACAGTTTTGGCAGATATAGCCACCTTCCTCAAAAGAAAAAGCGACAATACTCTTCTTACCACCACATTTCACACAGTGATTAACTTCAAAATCATAACCTGAATTCTTTAATGCTTTTGCTAAGAAGGCAAAGCCAATTTCGTATGGGTTTGAGCTGGTTTTTAAGGCCATTAAACATTCTTCGATTTCTTTAAACATTTTCACCTGTTCTTCATCAGAAAGAAGATTATTAATAATCTCGGTAATCATCATCAAAGTGGCCATGTATTTTAAATCTGCATGTGGGTTAATAGAACTCATGAGGATGGAGCTGCTATTAATCACAGGATATTTGTATTTCCCACTTGATGTAGTGACATCAGCAATTGTTAAAGGATTGCTCAAAGGTAAGTTCTTACTTTTACTATCAAATAACGAACGTGCTAAAAATGACATCTTTTCTTCTTCGCTGATCGCGTCGATGATGCCATCTTTTTCTTTATAATTATTTGCTTTTAAAACAATTATTTTCATTCTTCTTTTTTATATCCGTATTTCTTCAAAGCGGTTTCATTGTTTCTCCAATCCTCTTCCACTTTGACGAATAATTCGAGATAAACATGCTTTCTAAGCATTTTCTCAATATCCATTCTCGCTTTTGTGCCGATAGAACGGATTCTTTTACCGCCTGCTCCTAAGACAATGCCCTTTTGGCCATCGCGTTCAACGATGATGCTAGCTCTAATTTCAATTGGACTTTTCTCCCAAGCGATATTTTCCATATAAATAGCAATTGAATGAGGCACTTCTTGTCTTAATTCCTTTAAGACTTTTTCTCTGATAATTTCCTTAATTTGGAAGATTTCATCTTTATCGGAGATCACATCCATTGGATAGTATCGAGGTCCTTCAGGAAGTAATTCTTTAATTTTATTTAGGAGTGTATCGAGGTTAAAACTATCGATGGCGACAGTCTCAATAATTGAAGCTTTTGGGAACGCTTTTTGATACTCTTCTTTAATGGCTTGGACTTGATTAATTCTCGCTAAATCAATCTTGTTGATGACGATAATTAAAGGAGTGTTATGGATGTCGAGATGGTCGATTAAATATTGATCGCCCACTCCAAAAGGTTTAGAGGCATCCACTACTAAAATAGAGACATCGACATCATGAGCGGCGCTATAGGCCATGTTGTTCATTTCTTGGCCAAGCTTTTGTTCTGGTTTATGAATTCCGGGAGTGTCCACGAAAATAATTTGTAAATCCTCACCGTGATAAATACCTTTAATGTTATTTCTCGTTGTCTGTGCTTTATCGGTAACGATAGAGACGTGACGTTGAATTAAACGGTTTAATAATGTCGATTTACCAACATTAGGACGTCCCAAAATAGCGACAAAACCGGATTTCATTATTGTAAATCGTCTCCTGAGAATGCAAATGGGAGTAATTCTTTGGCGTTTGTTTCTTTAATTTCACCCTTCATATTAGCCATATAAATAGGGGCGTCTTCTTTCAATAATTCACTGATGACTTGACGACACGCTCCACAAGGTGAACATGGTTCTTCGGTATCAGCGATAAGCGCTAAAGCACTAATTTCTTCTTTTTTATAGCCGTTTAAATAGGCATTATAGATGGCGTTTCTTTCCGCGCACATACAAAGTGGGTAAGAGGAATTTTCAATATTCGCGCCTAAAAATACTTTGCCATCTTTAGTCAAGATTGCCGCGCCAACCGCGAAATGTGAATAGGGAGAATAAGATAACTTTCTCGCTTCTTTGGCTTTTGATACTAATTCTTCTTTGTTCATGCTCTTACTCCTTTGGTAAAATCTCATCTTGCAATTTGAACATCACTTTTTCATCCTCTTCTGTCATATGGTCATAGCCTAATAAATGGAGGAGACCATGGACAAAAAGGAAGGACAATTCTCTTTGAAGAGAATGACCGTATTCTTTAGCCTGTTCTTTTGCTTTATCCAAGGAAATATAAATATCACCTAAAACAACAGGTTCTTTGCTCTTATAGACTTCTTCTTTATTTTCGTTATCTAAGAAGGCAAATGAAATCACGTCGGTTGGACGATCAATATGACGATAGTCTCTGTTTAGTTGATGAATAAATGTGTTATCAACAAAAGATACAGAAATAATCGGATCAAACTTTAAAGAAAGATGTTTAAAAGTTCTTTCCATTAATGTGAGGTAAATTTCCTCGTATTCATTAAATTGTTCGTCAATACTGGTGAAATCTAATTCCATTGGAACTTTATTCTATCAAAGAATAAATCAGTATTCAATAAAAGTGGGTGTTTTATCGCCTTTCACTGATGAGATTAGAGGCTCTTGCTTTCGCTTTTAAATAGTCAAATCGAGAATCGGACGCTAATAACAAATCCGTAAATCTTTCATATAGCATATGTGAGATAGCGAGATTAAAGATGAGATATGGTAAAAGCATCGTTTTTGAATAAATAAGGGCGACAAAACTGGTGATAAG
>JAILGI010000057.1 GCA_024696885.1 Bacilli bacterium | reverse complement strand
AGACTTGTCTAGAACAACCTAAAGTTTTCTCAATTAATTGCTTTTGAGATTCATCAGGGTATAAACGAAAACGATAGGTTCTTTTTACTAACTTCATAATATTCAATATTTAAGTTAGATATCAATTTATTGATATCTTTCCTACATATTAATTATATCAAAATTTCACCTATATTAATAGCAATATCTATAGTTTTTTGTGTTATTTTTTGTCAAATTCATCCCCCACCTATAGAGGTATCCATCAATTTAAAAAACGCTGTGGGGGGTCTTCTTTGACATTACGATAAAAAAGCACTTAAAGTGCTTATTTAATAAGTAAGAGAAGAATTATTTCTTCTTTTTCTTTTCACTCGCTCTTTTATCAGCGATGATTTTCATCTCTTTTTCCGTGATTAATTTCACGTTATTTTGATTGGCCCAATCAACACAACCTTGTAAGACGAATTTTAAGAATGGACGAGGCACTTTCACGATTGTTTTTAAAGCGTCATCAGTGAATTTGACATCCGTATTCATTCTATTCGCCGCGTATCTAATGGAAGTTAAATCGACTTCGCGATTAGGAATGCCAATCGCATCTGGCTTCTTAAAAGAAGAGCACCAGAAATCCTTACTATCGCGATAGCCCCAGTTCGTGGGTAATGGACAGAAATTAGATTTCTTCGCTCCATTAATAAGCGCGTCATAATACTTTTCTTTTAATAAGATGTGGTCGATTCTTAAGATGAAATGCGCACCAAAACGAGAGGTAATGCCATTGAAATTATGATATGGTCCTTCGTATTCTTCTTTCACTACATCTTTAGATGCATCATCTAATTCATCCATCCATGTACACTCGAATACTTGGATAGCTTCTTTTAAAATCTTGGGGAATTTATGTTCTTTATCTAACTTTTGAGAGTTGCTTTCAACAGGAGTAAAAATAAAATCTTTCATCTTCTCTTCCGGTGTATCACCAGGGAAACCATTATCGACGCATTGTTTAAAGTTCTTCTTGCTATAAGGAATAAAGTTAATTGTACATTTCTTATGTCTTAAAATACCTTTTGCAGTGTTTGATGTGTTACGGCATTCTAATATCATCGCGTAATAATCTTTACCGGCAATGTAATAAGGAAACACTAAAGAATAGGCTCCAAAACTAGTTAAAGTACCATCTTCATTTAATGTGCCAATGAGGGTTAAAGGCATGGGAACAAAAGAAGAAGATTGATAAAAATTATCTTTGATAATAATTTCTTTAAATAATTCATCCATAAGACAATAAACTCCTTAATACCATAAACATATTACTACAAATAGTAAAATACGATAAAATGATTTTATGTTTGATCCAAAGGTTAATAAGTATCCATATCCTTTATATACTGACCAACACTATATAACAGTAAAAAAGAATAATGGTCTTGTATTTGATAAAAACTATCCTTACATCGATAAATCGAAGAAATTTTTAAGAAAGCAAAAAGGAATTAGATTCCTCCTTCATCTTATTGTTTTTCCCGTAACTCGCATCAAGTTAGGATTAAAAATAAAAAATAAAAAAATTATTAAGGAAAATAAAGAGTTACTTAGTAAAGGTGCGATATCCGTGAGCAATCACGTCCATTTTTACGACTATTTAGCCCTTAATCTCGCCATTAAACCATTTAAACCATATGTTTTATCTTGGGCCAGAAATGTAACTGGTGAAAGCAGTAAACTAGTCCGTTTAGTGGGTGGAATACCAATTCCCGAAAATGATTTTAGTGCGACAGTTGCTTATCTTTCACAAGTAGAAAATCACCTCAAAAATGGTGGATGGTTACAAATTTATAGCGAAGGTAGTATGTGGGAATATTACGCACCTATTAGACCATTCAAAAAAGGCGCTGCTCATCTAGCGTGTTGCTTAAATAAACCCATCCTTCCTATCGGATATTCCTATAGGAAAGCTAATTGGATAAGAAGAAAAATCTTCCATCAACCCGCTTGCTTTACTTTAACTATTGGTGAACCTTTGTTCCCCAATATGGAACTAGCAAAAGAAGAAAGAGAAATCGATTTAACCAAAAGAAGCCATGAAGCGGTGTGCTTATTAAGTGGCATCGATCCTAAGGAGAACAAATACCCACCGATCTTTGATAAAAGCAAAAGAGTGGATTATTACACAAATCAATACGGTAAAAAGTAGTAGAATATCTATATGCGCCTGTAGCTCAGATGAATAGAGCGTAACCCTCCGAAGGTTAAGGTCGTGCGTTTAACTCGCGCCAGGCGCTCCAAATAAA
>JAILGI010000042.1 GCA_024696885.1 Bacilli bacterium | reverse complement strand
AAAACTTCACCATCGGTAAATTTCTTAATAGAAACTTTGCCTAATTGGCAATTCCAAAACTTAGCGAAATCGCGTGCGGTTTGTTTATTGGATGATAAAGAAAATACAATGTAGTCTTTCATAATTAGATATAGTATTTTGCCACCATAAGGGCCATTTGTTTATTGCTAATAGCTTCGTTATCAGGAACTCTTTCTTTATTAACTGGTAAACCTTTTTGCACTAAATTCTTAGCAAAATCTTTGCTATAGAACCATAGTCTTAACGGTCCTCTTTCTAATAAAGGTTTATCTTCAAATTTGCCTTCAATAATACCAAGATAATAGAGATTTCCATTAGTTAACTTCCATTTTTCTGGTTCGAAACTAATTGGCATTTTTTCTTTTTTGACAAACCAATTGGCTTTAAAAAGTAGTTCAAAATATTTTTCTGGTAAATCCGCATTCATGAGTTCTTGTTCAACGGTGTTACCTTCAATATATTCAGAGGCCACTAAGAGGAAGTTTTTATCATAGACATAAATCTTAGGATGATGAATACCGGTGACATTGAGTTTCCATTCACTATCGACGTAGGTTTCAAATCCTTTTTTGTCATTTTCAAAATCTTTAAGAAAAAAATATTTACCTTTTCTTTCCACTTTATAGGATCTTTCACCTAGTTTTGTAACGATATTAAAGTTCTTTCTTTTAATCTCAAAGTATTCGTTCATATACGATAAGTATTATATCAAAGATTTCTTGTAAGAAATAAATACTTAATAAAATATAAAATGTAAGAAAAAACGCTCACGAGGAGCGTCTTATCTAAGAATTAATTATTTCTTTTTAATTTTGCCTTTGTTAGCACCCTTTGAATTATGAACTAACATGGTGCCACCTTGGTTTTCTGCCATTTTCTTGGTGTAATCAACGGCTTCTTTTTGTGTTTTGAATAATTTGATAGCTTTTTCACCACCAGCAAATTTTACTTGCCACATTCCGTCTTCTCTTTTGGCGACGTGATAGTTACGGTAGTTAACTTCTTTCTTTTCTGGGGCAGCGGCTTTTTTCGCAGGTGCTTCTTTTTTCGCTGGAGCTGGTTTAGCTTCTTTCTTTGCAGGTTTGGCTGCAGGTTTTTTAACTGGCATATTATCTCTCCTATAAATGATATGTAGATTTAATTAAATCTTATTATACCCAATTTAAAAGACTTTTCTACGATAAAAAGGATAAAAACAGGGACTATAGTTCTTTCGAACTCAATGAAATTAAGCTTTATATAATCCGTGTAAATTGCAATATTCGTAAACCGCGATAACTTCTTCACCTGGTAATAAGGCGAAATCCGCTTTTGGTTCTTGGCCTGGTTGCAATCTCTTTCTTTGATTACCGAGATTTGTTTCTAAGGCAATCCATTGGATGTAATGGGCTTCTAACATTGGGTGAATAACTTCACCTACTGTGACATGGACAATGCCATCTTTCACTTCAAAAACTGGTAAGTGTTTTTCATGGGCACCATCAGAGGTGTTTGGCACTAATTCTTCCATGGGTTTACCACAGCAAATTGTGGGGACTGGTCTACTTTCAACCATAGCAATAATTTTGCCGCACACAGGACATTTGTAAAACTTCATATAAATACCACCTTGTTATTATCATTTTAGAATGATTATGACAAATAATGAATAATTCTTTATTTTGTATTAAAATATTTGTATGCCAACTAAACTATGTTTCATAGATAAAAACGGTAACAAATTAGTCTATGAGCAAAAGATCAATGAAATTGAACACGATTTATCCCCTTTTAAGCAAATTGTGAAGAAAGAGGATTTTTCATCATACTCTTTAATCGTGGATGATGAGACTAAACCAATTCTTTTAAAAGAACTTTTCCACTTAAAGGTGAATGTTAAGAATGTCGCTACTTTTAATATCCTTTTTAGAGCAGAAACCTTTAACAAGCAAGAAGCTGTGGAAAAGATTTCACCTTTAAAAGAGATGGATTCCACGAGTTATTCTAACGCGATTCAGAAAGTTAAAAGTTTGTTAAGCATAATTAATGCTTTAAATCCTTTATTTTACATAGTAAACATGGAAAATGATTCTATTCTGGATAGAAATGATATTTTATTAATCACTAATGATACAGAGATTAAGATAAACGGTTTCATTTTAAAGAAACAACCCGGTCAAATTAGAGAGATTGATATCTCTAATGAGAATATCATTCCTTTAGAAAAACCAAAGCCTGGAAAGGCAGGAAAGCGTAAACAAAAGGCAAATAAACCAGTTGATTACGCACCTAAAACACGCGCTTTATCGGCGTTTGATAAATTCGAATTCAAATCATTGTTTAAATATGTAAAAGTTAGTAAATTCCACTTATGTTTATCTATGATTACTAGTGTTTTACTAGGATCTTCTTTACCATTAGCTATATTTAATGTTTATGAAAAGAATGGATTAGCTATCTTCTTATTTGCGTGTGCTGCCTTAGGTGCATTCATGAGCTTCCTTAACTACTATGAACATTTCAAAAAGAGAAACTTTAAAGACTATTTATTCATCGCTACCGTTACCAGCAATGTAATTGGACTACTTCTCGGTATTGGCGTGTTCTTTGGCTTATATAGCATTTCTACAAAGAGTGAAGGAACACCAGGAGTACCTCAGATATTGTTATTAGGAATTGGATTAGCAATATTGGTTCACGCTATTACTATAGTAATCGCCAAATTCGTTCCTAAGAGGGAGAGAAAGAAGAAAGAAAAAGCCGAGTAATCGGCTTTTAATTTAATCCTATAGGATTATTGTTTTTATAAGTTACAAATTGGATTTCAATGTCGCCATCCATAAGAGGTGGTTTTTCTTCTTCAATAACAAAGTTATCTAGTTCATCTAAGTTAGGGAAGAATACTTCCGCGCCTCCAATCGCATGTACTTTTGTTAAATATACTTTATGGCAATATGGAAGCATTTGACGATAGATAGATGCTCCCCCAATAATGAAGACATCTTCATTTTGTCCTTTTTCTAAAATTGTTTTCACAAATTCATCAAAGGAATGAATATTGATGACACCTTCATAATTATGAGTGGGATCTTGGCTTAATACGATATTGGTTCTATTCTTTAAAGGTTTGCTTTTTGGGAAGGATAGAAGTGTGTTTTCACCCATACAAACCGTATGACTTTCAGTTGTTTCTTTAAAGAATTTCATGTCTAAAGGAAGATGGAAAAGAAGACCATTTCTTTTGCCAATTCCCCATTCTAAATCACAGTTTAAAATTGCAATAACCATACTAAATCGCCACTGGAATCTTCTTATCTAGCTTCTCGTATTCATAATCTTCGAGTTCAAATGAATCAACGGTGAAGTCATAGAAATTGGTAATACT
>JAILGI010000036.1 GCA_024696885.1 Bacilli bacterium | reverse complement strand
TGAACCGCCGACCTTGAAGGTATGAACTTCCTGCTCTAGCCAACTGAGCTACTCAGCCATATGGTGGATCTAAAGAGACTCGAACTCTCGACCCCCTGAATGCAAATCAGGTGCTCTCCCAACTGAGCTATAGACCCATATGTCACTTTTAAAAGCGACATACAATAAAATACACGAATGTTTGATTATAATCAAGTATATTTTACTTATTGCTCTTTTTTCTTAATAATGAGTTCTGGTTTAGCAATAATTACCTTTGTGTGAGGTGGAATATCTTCAGTTAGGAAGACATTGCTTCCTAAGGTGACATCATCACCGATAGTAACATCACCGAGGATGGAAACTCCAGAATAGATGGTGACATCATCACCAATCGTGGGGTGTCTTTTTGTGCCTTTTAAGGTGTGACCTCTACCTAAAGATAGAGCACCTAAGGTAACACCTTGATAGATTTTGACTCTTTTACCCACGATAGAGGTTTCACCGATGACAATACCGGTTCCATGGTCGATAAAGAATGGAACACCAATTTTAGCGCCTGGGTGGATATCAATTCCGGTAATGCGATGCGCTTGTTCGGAAATATAACGCGCTTCAACAGGATATCCTAAAACATATAAAGGATGAGCAAGGCGATGATAAACAATCGCTAAAAAGCCAGGATAAGATAAAACGATTTCTTCTTTGGTGTTCGCCGCGGGGTCACCTTCAAAGAAGAAATCTAAATCTTCTTTTAAAGCGGCTTCCGCTTCTAGTAAGGAAGAGGCATATTGATTAGCTTTTTCTTCGTCTTTATCAATGTATAACAAAAAGCTTTTTTTGATATCGACATCGATATGATCCACTATCTTGCTATAGCAATCATTAATAAAGAGATAAACTTTTTCTAAAGCGGTCATATAAATATATTGCCAACATTTACGCTTAAAAGCAAAAGAAAACGGAATCAATAACGATTCCGCTTATCTTTATTTGTTATTTTTTAGAGTTTTTCCATCGAATCTTGCAAGACGATTTTATTGACGTTTCTTGGTTTTTTATTCGTGGGTTTAAGCACTCTTTCGCCTAAACTAATTGCTCCGACTGGACAGACAAGTCCACATAACAAGCAGCCAACGCATTTATCGTGATTGCAATTTGGACGGCGTTTTTCTTCATCCCATTCCATGGCTTGATGGGCGCCATCGAAGCAGGAAATAACGCATCTTCCACAACCTACACATTTATCTAAGTTGATATTTGGATAGACGATGTAGTCACGGTCTAATTCTTCCGCGGGGATTAAGTTTTTATTGGCTAATCCAACGAGGTCTTCTAAATGATCAACACCTTGTTCTTCCATGTAGTGTTCAAGGCCGTTTTTCATATCTTCCACGATGCGATAACCATATTGCATAATGGCGGTTGTTACTTGTAAGTTTTTACAACCTAGGAGGATGAATTCGGCAGCGTCTTCCCAAGTTTCGATACCACCGATACCACTGATTTCAGCATCCTTTAATTTTGGATGTGATCTCATTTGTTGGATGAATCTTAAAGCCACTGGTTTAACGGCTTTGCCGGAATATCCAGAGATAGATGATTTACCATTAACAATTGGTAAACCGACCTTTTTATCTAAATCAACATTGATAATTGATTTAATTGTATTGATGGCAGAGATACCATCCGCACCACCTTCAATAGAGGCGATGGCGGGTTCGCACATATCGGTAATGTTTGGTGTCATTTTCGCCATAAATGGTAAGTGTGTACTTCTTCTAACAGCAGCGCAATATTTACGGCATAATTCTGGGTTACTACCAACGTCACTACCCATTGCATGACTTGTCATTTGTGGGCAGGAGAAATTGAGTTCAATCATATCCGCGCCAGCTTCTGTAACAGCTTTGGCGAGGAATTCCCAATCCTCTTCATTACTACCCATAATAGAGGCGATTAAAACGTTATTTGGGAATTCTTTTTTTAACCTTCTTAAGTCAGCGAGGTTTTCTTCTAGAGGATGTTCAGCAATTTGTTCCATGTTCTTGAAACCAATAAATGGTTCACTCTCTTTTGTGAGAGCGTCAAAACGTGGAGATACTTCGTTAATAACGTAGTGTTTAGGACCAATGGTCTTAAAGACAACACCACCCCAGCCTTCACGATATGCTTTTGCGCACATCTCGTAACAGTTACCAACTGGTGAAGACGATAAGCAGAATGGGTTTGGGAATTTTACTCCCATGAAGGTAATAGATAAATCTTTCTTGACCATATTATTTGCCTCCTAAGAATTTATTGACGCGGTAAGCGACTTCTTTAGCGCTTCTTACCGCCCAAACAACTGTTTTTTCACCGTGAGCGATGTCACCAGCGAAGAAGACGTTGGTATTAGCAACTTGTACACCTTCCGCTTTCACTTCGTTACGATCGATTTCCACATCAACACCATTAGCGTCGACATATTGACCAACCGCTAAGATGACTAAATCAGCTTTAATCTTTAATTCCGCATTAATAACGCGGTGTTTAAATTTAACTTGACCACCTCTAGCAGCAACTGGGACATAACCATCTATGATGGTAACGCCTTGTTCTTGCGCGCCCATTAATTCTTTTTTGCTAGCTTTGAACTCTGAGAATTGTTCATAAACAACATCAGTGACATGTGGGCAACCTAAGAGTTTTAAGGATGTGACGACATCCATTGCGACATCACCACCACCGATAACTAAAACGTTTTCCTTAACTTTAATGTTGCCTTTCTTGCTCTTTACTTTCTTTAACCAATCAACAGCAAGAACGGCTTTCTTATTATTTAAGAACATTGGGAGCATCTTACCTTTAGATGCACCGATGGCTAAGATAACCGCGTCGTTTTCTTTTCTTAATTGATCCATTGTAATATCTTCACCAACGCGGGTATTTAAAACGATATCAACACCTAATCTAACGATGCGATCGATTTCTTTTTCCACGATTTCGGTTGGCAAACGATATTCAGGAATACCGAATCTCAAATAGCCACCGGCTTTATTACTTGCTTCGTAAATGGTTACTTTGTAACCAAGTTTTGCTAATTCGGCAGCGCTGGTTAAACCAGCAGGGCCACTTCCGACCACGGCGACTTTTTTACCGTTTGCTTCTTTTACTTCTAAAGTGTCCATCTTGAGAGCATCTTCGTAGTCGGTGATATAACGTTGAATACCGCCGATATCAATTGGTTTATCAATACCTGAACGGGAACAACCGGCTTGGCAATATCTTTCGGTTGGACACACTCTAGCGCATATAGCACCTAGTGCGTTATTAATTCTCACTGTTTCCGCGGCGCCTTTCACGTTTTTAAAACGCAAAGAACGGATAAATTTAGCGGGGTCTGTACCGGCAGGACAAGCACTGGAACAAGGAGCATCTAAACAAAGTAGACATCTACTCGCTTCTTCCATTACTAATCTGGGGGTATAGGCTTTCTCGTATTCATCAACATATTTCTTGGACATATGTTTCCTCCTATTAATATAAAAAGGACTCACAAAAAGTCCTTTAATAATCACTATTTAAAATATCTTTTAAGCATTGCTTCTAAAGCTGCGCCATGGCGTTGTTCATCTTTCGCCATTTCGTGAACTGCATCGTGAATTGCATCATAATTGAGTTCTTTTGCTTTTTTAGCAATTTCTAATTTAGAAGCACAAGCGCCATTTTCACCAGCTAGCATTTTTTCAATGTTCTTCTTGGTGTCAGCGACGACGACTTCACCTAATAATTCGGCAAATTTAGCAGCGTGTTCCGCTTCTTCTTTGGCAATTTGTTCAAATAATAAAGCGATTTCTGGATATCCTTCTCTTAAGGCTTGACGCGCCATAGCGAGATACATACCGACTTCACTACATTCACCTTTGAAGTGATCACGGCAACCTTGTAAAACGAATTCATCGACACCTTGAGCGACACCGATATCATGTTTACACGCCCATGTTAATTCTTTATTTGGATTTTCTTCGATAACTGGTTCTAATTTAGAAAAATCAGCACCACAAATTGGACAGGAATCACCTTCGTCAACATTGACGATTTGTCCGCAGACTTTACAACGATATTTCATATAAAAATTCTCCTACCCTTTATTGTAGCAAAATATTTATTAAAAATGAATATTTGTTTACTGCCTACTTTGTAAACTAAATTACTTTGTTATCCTTAAGCGCGAGAGCTAATCCATGCTCATGAATAGATGGGGCAATGTAGGTTGCATTTTGCTTTGCTTCTTCTTTGCCATTTCCTAGAGCAATTGATAAACCTGTTTCGTTAAACATAGGGATATCACCATAGTCATCACCGATGCCAATACTCTCTTCTTTTTTGATGGATAAATGCTCTAAAACACGTTTAATTGCATTGCCTTTATTGTTTTCGAAATAACACATATCAACACCATATAAATCAAAACGGTAATATCTGATTTCAGGTGGTAATTCTTTGATTAATTCTTCGTCCATGAATTCAGGTGCAAATAGGAGCATCGCAGAAACATGATCGTTTTTATACGCTAAAGTAGGTGGAATTGTTTCGGCATAACTTTTAAAGTATTCATCCACCCAAATATTGGCGTCTGCGGTGAAATACCTATCGGTTTCGCTACTCATTTCAATCACTAAAGAGTGCTTATTTGCGATATCTTCGGCTTTTTTTACGATGTCTTCTGGAATATTATTAGCGAATAAAACTTCATCTTTTACAAAGGCAACACCGCCATTAGTGCATATTGTTCCATCAGGTGTAAACAAATCAAATAGACCGGTATGAACGACGCTATCATATGGACGAGCGGTGCATAAATAAACGAGTATTCCTTTTTCTTGGGCCATTTTTAAAGCGAGGATTGATTCATAATCCCAATCGTGAATTTTGTGATTCAAAATGGTCCAGTCGATATCGACAAAAATGATTTTATATTTATTCATTTACTTTCTTAACGAAGCTTCTTCTTCTCTTGTGTTGTAGGGTATTGAAGTTACCCCAAATATTTAATATTTCCTTGTTTGTTTCTAAATTGAGGTTTGTCTCTGCATATTCGATATTATCGCGCTTCATCGCTTTCATTAATTCAGCGAGTAAAACGAGGGTGCCCGCGGAGCTTCCTTCAATCGCAGGATTAATACCAATTAAGCCTAAATCGATGTGTTTAGGATGGTTGATATATTTCTTAAAGGATAATATGTCTTTTAAGGTGAGATGGCCATAATGGCTTCTCGCTAATTCGCTCATTGATGGGAATGCGATGGAGAAGGCCACTATTTCGCCTTTATCGTTTTCCACTGTGCCGAGATATTTCATATTGATAATAAGTTTGAAGTTATCAATGATCATCTTCTTCATGCCATCGGTAAAGGGAACAGAACCATAGATGTTATCATAAGCGATATCTAAGATTTCAAAGAATTTATCTTTATATTTTTTGACGTATTGTTTAATGCTTAAATTATCGACAATTCTGAGGTTATATCTTTTCATCACCATAGGTGCGTAGTTGATAATTCTCTCCGCTTTCTTTTCATCTAAAGTAAGGCGATGTTCTAACCAATCGACGTCTTTTTTAAATCCATAGTTCTCTAATAATTTTTGATAATAAGGGAAGTTATATTGTTCTTCATAGGTGTTTAAATAATCAAAACCTTCAATTAACAAACCTTCTCTTTCTAAATCGGAAAAGCCTAAAGGACCAACGACTTCCTCTAAATTATTATCTTTCGCGATTTGCATGACTTTATCAAATAATGCATTTGCCACTTCTTGATCATCAATTGAATCAAAACGCGTAAATCGCAAGCGTTTTTGTTTCCATTTCGCATTGCTCGCTTTTTGATGAATCGCGGATATTCTACCTACGACTTCATTATCTTTATAGGCTAAGAAGTAATAAGCATCAGAGGTGTCATAATAAACATAATCTTTTTTAAAGATTTGTTTTTCATCCATATATAAAGGTGGAACATAATACGGATTATCCTTATAGAGTTTATTCGGGAACTCAATAAAGAGTTTTTGTTCCTTCTTAGTGGTTACGGGTTTAATAAGTATAGACATAATATTATCCTTATTTTAATAAAAGTGGCCATTAGATGACCACTTTTTCTTTGATATTTATTTAATTAGGCTTTAACCACAATCGCGGAGAATGGAGGCATACTTGTTTGAGTTGCATCGTTATATGTGGCGAGAACTGTACCTTCCATACCGTATGATGTGACGGTTGTGTTATTGAAGTTAATGAGAACTTTAATGGTTGTATTACCTAATTTACGGGTGAATCCTAAGGTGTTCGCCGCTAAGTCGTGACCAACGTGATAGGCGTTTTCAATGCTACCAAGGATTAAGGCTTGGCTAACATCAGCGTGTTGACCATCAGCGTTAGATTTCAAATTAATGAATTTAGCAAGCATGTTATATTCACTATTTGTTTGCTCCATTTGTGTCATAGCAGGAACGACTAAGTCAGAGGCGTTAACTTCATCCCAGCCGACATCTGTCGCACCAGTTACGAAGTAATTGACATTGAGATCGTCATTGATATCGGAAGCCCATTTCATTGGTTGACGATAGGATAAGTCAGCGTATGGACTATCGGCGTTTTTGTCTTTTGGGAAGTTACCGGTCATACCGATTTCATCACCGTAATAGACCCATGTTAATCCTGGGAACATTAATTCAGCGATCTTCACGCAGTTCGCGGATTTTTCCAGAGTTGGATAATAATCTGGGTTATCTTCATTATCAATCTTTGCCTCTAAAGAAGCGGAACCTTGGGTTTGAATGCCATCACCAGTACCGGTACCAGCAATTCTATTGATGACACGAGCGATGTCATGGTTAGAGGTGAATAAACCTGGTAAGGAGTTATCGTGACGATATTCATTATAGGTTTGATAGACAGATGGGAAGTTCCATTGTTTGCCTTTCATTTGGGCCATGATGCCTTCACCATCATAGATACCCTTCTTGCTATCTTGGGTTTCTTTATCGTAATTGTAAGTACTTGTACCAGTCATGAATCCAGCAGCAGTACCATAGGCGCTTATGGTGTTCTTTCTACCAGTTGCCGCGGCGCTTGTTAAGTTGTAATAAGCGTAGAAGTCAAACATGGAATCAAAAGCTTCATAATATGGAGCGACGTGATAAGCGTGACCATCGAAGTTTTCACCAACGAAGAAGACTTCTTTACCGGATTCTTCACTGACCACTTTCTTTAATTCTCTAAAGAAGTGTAAGTTTTTGGATAAGTTAGAAGAATAATCATTCTTCTCAATATCCTTAATGAGTGTATCGTGAACGGTGCTATCGGTGGTTTCATCGCTCATATAGATGTGTTTAACAGCGTCTAAACGGAAACCATCAACACCCACTGTCTTAGTCCAATATACGGACATATCTTCGACAGCTTCACGAGTGGATTTATAGGAGTAGTTGAGTTCTGGCATACCAGAGCCGAATTTCGCATAGAAAGAATAATCATGATCGCCATATTGATACCATGCTTTAGCTTCGTTAATGTTGCCTGGGTTTGTGACGTGATTGCCCCATTGATAATAACCGCGGTATTCAGGATTTAAGTTGGCGGATTTAACGAACCACTTATTCGCTGTTGATGTGTGGTTGAGGACTAAGTCCATGACCACTTTCATGTTGTTAGCATGTGCGGTATTAATTAATTCTTTATAATCCTCTAAGGCTGTCGCACTGGTGACATGACCACCATTAGCGATACCGGCTGGAGAATTCTTAGAACCGAATTTTGGATCGATTGTTTCATAGTCAATAATGTCATAGCCATGATATGAATCGGATAATTGAACTGGGGTTAACCATAAGGCTCTAACACCGAGTTTCTTTAAGTAAGGAATCTTACAGGTAATACCATAGATATCACCAGTGCCATCACTATCAGTATCCGCGAAGGAACTGACCATGATTTGATAACCGACACCTAAATCTTTGAAATCACTAGCGGTTGGTGTTAAGGCTGTCTTTTGACTCCAGTCAACGTTATTGTATTGAGGATCACCATAGGTGACATTTGTGCCATCATCTTCTTCAAATGGGTCTTCATTGGATGTGGATGGACGTGCAGATGGAGATTGCACGTTATCTTGGACAACGAAGATGTGGTAGGCTGTACCACCACCAGTTAATGGCATGGCGTAGTCTTCTAAGGCGACGAATAAGTTGGAACCATCGTTGACCCAGAAACCACTACCGGTAATTCTGGTGGAAGATTTAACGATTTGCAAGCCGAGTTGATCAGCACCGATAAATGTTGTTGGTTTACCACCAAATGTCTTGGTGTTAGCGTTCCAACCACCATCGTATTCTTCTTTGGTTAAATCCATATCGATATAGGAACCACCGAAGTCATCTTGACCGACAAAGTCGAACTTGACACCTTCACGGGTGGCTGGTTTATATGGCCATGACCAAACATCCCAATCGGAATAATCTTGATCAAAACGATAATAGTGATAATAGAGGTGACCATCTACTGAACTGGATTTTAAGCCATCCATATAAGCATTAACTTCTTCCTCAGTATGAGCGGGAATGTTTTGTACTTCATATGAAGCATATAAAACGATATTGGATTCACCAATAGTGTATGTACTTCCGCTTAAAACAGAATCGGCATCACCATATTTTTTACTTGAGTTATATTTCTTAGACCAACCTAAGAATTTTTTGCTGCCACTAGCGTTAACTGTTGGCAAAGTCACATTTGTGCCTTTGGCACCACTAGTTCTAGTAATTTTCATCTCAGATGGGTTTTTGCTATCACAATAGTTAAATGTGACAGTGTATAAAGGATTAACGATACCGGAACTACCACTACAAGCGGGGATTAATCCAGCTACTAATCCAAGGGTAACAAGAGAGAATACTCTATTCTTTTTCATGTGTTTTCTCTCCTCTATGCATCGACAAGAACATAGATTTGGTTACTATTATTCAAATAGAACTTATATGTTCCCGCGGTAACAACTTCAATATTGCCATCGGTTGCTGCTTCTTTGAATGATGATTTTGCATCACCATTTAAGGCACTGTAGCCAAGCCATGTTGTGAAGTCTGTAATCTTGAATGAATCACCAGCGGCTAATGTAACGCCTAACGCGCAGGCTTTATCACCAGCGTTGGAATACATTTGAATCGCGCCAGCTTGACTCCAACCAGTACTACCTTCCCAAAGGGAACCGCTACCAGCGATGTACCAGTTAACCAATGTAGAACCATCTGGACCATGGATACCACTTGATGAACCACCACTTTCATAACCAGAAATGTAGAAGTTTGTCCAACCGGATTCCCAGGTCTTTAATAAGATCATGACATTTGATGCATCGTTATGGATGGTGAAACTACCAACTTCACCTGAAACGTTATTTTGTCCAGGTTCCGCACCAAAGTTTTCAGATAATTCGACTTTGTTGGAATCTAAGAATGCGACTGTTTGTCCAGCAGTAACACTAGATACTGTGGCTTTAAATTCACCAGTTTGTGAATCGAGAAGTGTGGCTGTAGAAGTAACATCTTCTAAACCATAGGTTGTTGTGCCAATTGTGACGTAATATGGGCTATCAACTGGTGGGATAACACTACCAGCTTTCCAACCAGCATAAATGGTCCAATCAGCGGTAATAGCGATTTTAAAATCGAAAGGTGTAATCGCGACTTGATCTTCATACCAACCTGTGAATTCATAATTCTCTCTGGCTGGATCAGCAGGTTTTGTTGCTTTTTCGCCGTGTTTCACTTTTTGTGCTTCTACTGCACTACCACCTTGGCTATCAAATGTGACAGTGTATTCTGTTTTGTTTGAAGTACCACCTTTACAGGCAGTTAATGAGAAAGCAAAACAAAAAGCAGCAGAACAAAGGATTACGAACGAATTCCTTAATTTCTTCATAAGAGTTTCCTCCAAGTAAATATATACATATTGATTATAATTCCTTTCAAAATTGTTTTTCAACACATACACGCATACAAAAACTACTTTTATTATAAATACGTAATCAAAATTGAAATAAATTTCAAAATATGAAATAATAAAAACCGAATTGAGGATATATGTTATGGCAAAAGTAATGACAATTAATTCTGGTTCTTCCAGCTTGAAATTTAAGCTTTATGAAATGCCTGAGGAAAGAGAAATTTGTTCAGGTAACTGCGAAAGAATCGGTTTAGAAGATGGTATTTTCACTATTAAATATGATGGCAAGAAGGAAAGAACAAATCCTGTCTTCCCAAATCATGGCGTCGCGGCGAAAACCGTTGTGGATGCCTTATTAGAAAAGGGTATTATCAAATCATTTGATGAAATCAAAGCAATTGGTCATAGAATCGTTCAAGGTGGTAAATATTTCTCTAAATCCGCGTTATTTGATAAAGATACCGAAGCAAAGATTGAATCTTTAATTCCTCTTGCTCCACTTCATAACCAAGCTCACTTAACATGCTTTAGAGCCTTTAAAGAAGTGTTGCCAAACTGTCCAGCGATTGCAACATTTGACACCGCTTTCCATCAAACTATGGCGGAAGAAGATTATGTCTTCCCAATTCCATATGAATTAACGGAAAAATACGACATCCGTCGTTATGGTGCGCATGGTACATCTCATAAATATTTATCACAAGAAGGTCTTAAATATTTAGAAGGCGTTGAACATCCACGCATTATTACATGTCACATTGGTTCTGGCGCCTCCATTTCTGCGATTAAAGATGGCAAATGTGTCGCTACCTCCATGGGCTTAACACCTTTAGGTGGCATCATGATGGGCACAAGAACTGGTGATATGGATCCATCTGTCTTCAATTATGTCGTTTCCGTAACCGGAAAGTCCGCGGAAGAAGTCTATCAAATGTTCAATAAACAATCCGGATTTAAAGGTGTCGGTGGCTCCTCTGATTCCCGTGACATTTTAGCGGGTGTTGATAGAGGTGAAAGATTACCTACATTAACAAATAGATTATTCATTAGAAGAATATGTGATTTTATCGGTCAATACTATGTCCGTTTAGGCGGATGTGACCTTATTATTTTCTCCGCGGGTATCGGTGAAAACGAACCGAGAACAAGAAGAGAAGTTTGCGAAGAAATTTATCCTGCATTAGGCACAGTTCTCAATAACGAAATCAACGACCAAATCCATGGTAAAGAGGCTTTAATTAGCGCGCCAAAAAGCAAGATTAAAGTCGTTGTTATTCCAACCGATGAAGAAGTTATGATCGCTCGCGATGCTTATAAAATGTGCATCCTTAAGGAGGAAATCTAATGGCGATGAATCCCCTTTTTAAAGAATTTGGAAAACCATTTGAAAAAGATTATAAACGCGTTTTAAAAGCTATTTTGCGTTATGATCATATCGCTGTTTTCCGTCACATCATGCCAGACTTTGATGCTTTAGGAACACAGTTTGGTTTAGCCACTTGGTTAAAGGATAATTTCCCCAATAAAGACATTCGTGTTTTAGGTGATAATCACGTGACATTTACTCCTCGTATTTATCCAGAAACCGATAATGTTCCTACCGATTGGTTCAATGAACCATTCTTAGCCATTATCCTTGATGTCGGCAATACTTCCCGTATCGCAGACCCAAGATGGAAAAAAGCAAAATATAAGATTAAAATTGACCACCACCCAGATGTGGAACACTTTGGCAAAATTAGCATCGTAAACACCGATGCCGCTGCTGCTAGTGAAATCGTATGTGATATGATTCTTCACTTCAAAGGTGACTTTGTAATGTCCGATAGAGCAGCATCCTATTTCTATAGCGCAATTGTCGGTGATTC
>JAILGI010000080.1 GCA_024696885.1 Bacilli bacterium | reverse complement strand
TATCTCAATAGAAAAAGCAGTGGAAGAAGATATTGTAGACGCTAATAATCTATCTCCAGATGTCGATGTCACAATTGATACTTCTAACCTCTCTATTAAATCCATGAGACAGATGATATATGACCTCTTAAGCGATGATCGAAAAGGCGTATTAAACGTCAATTTCATATCATTTGGTCTTAAAAATGGCGTGCCTGCTGGTATCGATATGATCTTTGATGTGCGTTCCATTCCTAACCCATTTTGGGTTGATGATTTAAAGGAATTTACAGGTTATGACCAAAAAGTTATCGACTATTTAGAATCCTTCCCAAAAACCCATGAACTTGTTCAGAGAATTGAAGACTTCTTAACCACACAATTAAAGGATATGGTCAAAGAAGGAAGAGTGAACTATAACATTGGTATCGCCTGTAGTGGTGGTCAACACCGTTCCACATATGTCGCTAAAGTATTAAAAGATTATTTTGCTGGTGAATATGATACCCACGTTATTCATCGTGATACCCCAGCTTTAAACGAAAACAAATAATATGAAAAATCCCGTTTCTTTTGCCCAAGTTGTCAAAGAAGAATTAGTGACGAATATTTATGAATCCGAGGACCGTTTAAGAGCCCTCCTTTCCGCATATATTCGCATTAATGCGATTATGACTTTTAATAATAAAAAGACTAACTTGGTGTTAAAGAACGAAAACGGAAAAGTATCTAAATTTATCTATAGTCAAATCAATTCCATTTATGGTGGTGTGGCCCACATGTCATACATGTCAAAAGGTAACACCAAAAAGACTTATTACATTATCACCATTGATGAAGCTAGCGAATCCATCATGGATGATTTAGAAATTTCTTTCTTAGAGGGAAAAATCAGTAAAAACATCGTTAGAAACGATGACACCATTTCGGGCTATCTAGCGGGTGCATTTCTCGCTTCTGGAAGCATCAACTCCCCATTAACGAGCAATTATCATTTAGAAATATCACTCAATAATGAGAACTATGCGAAATGGTTATCCAAATTATTCGCTAAATATAAAAACAGCAATATTGAACCGAAGATCATTTCTCGTAGAGATAAAGCGGTTATCTATTTTAAAAAGAGTGATCAAATCGCTAATTTCTTAATTATGATAGGCGCGGTCAGCGCTTGTATGGAGTTTGAAAATGTCCGTGTTGATAGAGACTTTGCTAACACCGCAAATAGGCTTGCTAATGGTGATATGGCTAATATGAAAAAAACCTTAGAAGCTGGTAAAAGACAAGCAGAAGAAATGCGCTTAATCGATGAAAAATTAGGTATAAAAAATATTCCTAATCTCAAAGAAAGAGAATTAGCATATATGCGTTTAGAAAACGACTCATTATCTTTGATAGAATTAGCCAATAAGATGAGTGAAAAGACTGGAAAACCAGTCTCTAAAAGCAATATTAATCATCTTTTCATTTCACTTCACAAATTATATGAGAGGTTAAAAGGATGAGAGTTAATAAAGAATTAGGCATGCGAATTAGATATCTTCGCACCTCTAAAAAATGGTCAATTGAAGACCTTGCATTAGAGGCAAATGTAAATAAGAATTACCTCTCTGATTTAGAAAGAGGAGTGCGAAATCCCACAGTTAGAGTGCTCACTGAAATCGCTAATGCATTAGAAATCTCATTAGAGGAACTATTTAAAGGAATTGGGACTAATTAAGTCCTTTTTAACTATGTTATCAAATAACATTATGTTATATTTTTAGTATGAGCGAAAAAGAAAACACTAATTTGATTTCATCCTCTATTTCGGGATCTTTTGGAACTGGTTCACATTCATCTCATTTAAAACTATCAAGTAGCAAAAACATTCTTGTTGCGGTTCCTAATATCAATATTGATAGATGTGATGTTTTAATAAAATGTTTAATATATTTTGAAGTTGCCTCTGAGATTAATATTCCCCATTGTTTTCGTATATCGAGAGTAAATTCAGATGACACCACGGTTATAACAGAGAACATTGATTATGGTGTTTATGAAGAAACAGATAGTGGTTCTGATATTAAAAGGTTAGTTTTCTTTGATATAACAGAAGATATTCTCAAAGATACCACGACGCATTATTACAGAATTACATCCACAAGTTCGTCGACCTTCTACTTTTTAAGCACACCTCTTCCATATCTAGAAATACAATATGTCAGACCCTTCGCTTATTATGACAAACATAGAGTTTTTAGCAATAATGTTGGTGAAAACCTATCGTACTCTGTTGATCTTAATACTTCGTTGTTGACCTTTAAAAAAGTTTTGTTCAACGATGTTTTACCATATGAATTAGCGCTTGTTTATGATGATTTTGAGAATAGTTTATATGACTGCTTCCCTAAACGTTTTAAACTCTCTATTTTTGAGAAACTTGTGTTCAATAGTGCTACTTCTATTACATACATTGATGGTAATTATAGACGCTACCCTCTTAAAAACACTTCACTTTCAGGTGTTTATTTCTTTGATGAATTTGGAAGTGGTCTTATTTTAGAACCGCTTTCCAATGGAACATACAAACTATTTACAGATTCTTCCAATAGCTATAAATTATTTAATTCCAGTGGCTTGCTGATAAGTATCGTTGACGAATTTAACAGAATGATTTCGTTAACATATCAATCATTAACTTCAAAAGGTGAGATTGAAGAAACAAAGTTACCACCCTTCGCTTTTGTTATTACCATTACAGATTATCTAGGCAACCTCGTTTATATCAAAAGAACAATGAATAGTATTACTATAAAAGTTGGCACTAGCGAAACAAACTATCTTTATTTATATACAATAAATCTTTCATCAAACGCCATCACCAGCATCAAAGAAAACGATAGCGTTAGAACAACAGCAATTTCATATTTTGGTTCTAACAATCGCCTTTCATCTGTAAATGAGTACTCAAAATATAGCATCTATTTTTCTTACGGTGGAAATCAATCACGGTTAAGTGAAGTTATAGAGAAATATCAAACGCAAACCACGAATGACACCGCCTTTGATTTCCAAATTTTGAGTGTAAATATCACTAATAACGACGGTGTTATTACGAGATATGTCTTTGAAGAAACTGGCGAATTAATTACAAGTGGAGAAATTAAGAACAACGAAACATTTTTCCTCTCATATCAATCTAATGAAGAAATAAGCAACTTTTCTCTTTCTTTGACAGATTTGAAAGGAATAGAGTTTGAAACTTCTACCCCTTCCGCTGATCCTGATAATGTAGACAATGTTTTATTTAGCTTTAACAGCCCAAGTTCAGTTCATTATCATCCATTATCTGTGGAAGCAAACAAAAAATATTTCATTTATTTGCTTATTGTTAAAAGTGGAAATCAACCTTTAAAAAACAAAAACAATAAGCCTTTGTTAACTATTTTTGATCAAGGAAATGAATATAAAACATTCGAATATTACATCAATGGAAATATAGGTGCTTTAATAAAGCCAATTACATTTTCATCTAATTGTGATTTTTCAGATAGCAATCCGCGATACACTTTTTCATTAACAGCCCCCACTGGAGGAAACCTTCTTTCTTATGATGCGAAATTGATGATTGTGGAATGCAAAGGCTATTTAGATGAAACTGTAATGGGTTTTAACAATTCCGAGCCATCCATTTCTTTGGCCCCTTTCTTTGGGTGCGTTATTAATAATCATTTTTACTATGGATTGAAATTAAATGATTTAACTTCCAATTATCTCAATAAAAAAAGAAACAAACCTTTTTTCTGGAATAAAAATAAACATGAATTAATATATGTTAGTACTTATCCAAGTGAATATGTTTTTTGCTCTTACACATTATTTGAATGGATGATTGTAATGATTCAAAATCTTACAAACATCAATTTGCAAAATATATTAAATTTATTCCCTGATGTATCGTATTGTGACATTGATACAACATTGTTTGGTTTAAATAGCATAGAAAAATTTGTTAACAATCCAAATTCCACCCCAAGTTATTATCCTGTTTATCGACTTACTTATACTCATTTAGTCAACGGTAACCTTATTATTTGCGACAAAAAGACATCAAACAACACCTCGCTTTCAAAATATGCGAAATATGATTCTTACTCTCGATTATTGGAACTATCAGATTCAAATAATGCATATACACGTTATTCTTACGATAATTATGACAATGTCATATCTAAACAAAAAGGAAATTCGTCATATTCTACGTATTCCGAGATTAATTATGCTTACGATTCCCGAAATCGTTTAGTAACAATATCGCATTTAGTTGATAACGCTACTGAGACAATTACGTTCCAATATGATTCCATTTATTTATCTCCTATATCTAAAGCAATAAACAATACGGTTTTAGAAGAATATGAATTTGATAATGACCATCGTAATGTCACCTCTGTTTCTAATGGTAATTCATCAATCGACAGTGGTTATACAAACTCAGACTTAGATACAGTCTCAAACGATAGTGAAATTAATCTTTTAAGAGATAGCAAGAATCTAAGCTCTGGTTATAATGTTTTATTTGGAAACAATCAATATAAACAAGTTTTAACAAGAACAAACAGTACAAACTATTTCAGCGAGAAATATTTAAACAAAAGCCTAGTGCATTTTTTTAGTAATACTTATCAAAATATATGGCATATTGATGAAGCTGTTCCTTTATCAAAATTAGTATCTAACAAGGTTTCTTTCCTTTATTTTGATACAAAACCAGCGGATATCTTAAACCAAACTCTATTCACAACAAATCACATTTCAAGTGGGAAACTATATAAAATCATCGATAAATATGCAAATCAAAATATCTATTATGATTACGATAGTGACGGAAGATTAGAAGATATCTATACTCGCGATTCTTCTAATAATTATATCTACCGTACAATATACGAATACGATAAATTTGATCGCGTTAATAAAAAAACTTTCTATTGTTCATCACGTCGATATGAAACCACTTTCCATTATTTAAATGATATTGAGAATACAATAGATTCACTTGTTTTATATGCTGAAACACCAAATTTAAATAGCTATGAAATAGAGGAATCTATCACCCTCGATCCCCTTAAACGTATATCCAATCTCAATCAAATTGATAATGGGGAATACGAACTAAATAAAGACTATAATTATCATTCCTCAAATAATAAAACTAGTGTTTATCCTTATCGCATTGATTATTCCTATACTGATAATAACAATACATCTATCTTACAAAAATCTTATTACATTACCTATAACTCTTTAGCGAATATCACATCCATTAAAGAAGGTAATACATCTAGCCCAACTCCATTATCAGGAAGTGATTATGTCTACGATAATCTTAATCAATTAACTGAGGAGATTAACTATCAAACCAATATCGAATCTAGACTCGTTTATTCCTACGATAATAATGGCAATATCACCTCGGTTAATAGATATGATTTGAATAATAATCTCATCTCAACTGATTCCTATTCATATCATTCTTATTACAAAGACTTATTAATCTCATTTAACAATAACTCCATTACCTATGATGATGCTTTAAACCCCATCTCTTATAATGGAATGACTTTTGCATATTCTAATCGAAACAAACTCATCTCATTTACCAAGAATAACGTTACCTTTAATTACAAATATAACTATAACGGTATTAGAACAGAAAAGACTGTTGATAACATCTTGAAAGTTAAATATGTCTTAGATGGTAATCGCATTATCAAAGAAGAAAGACAAGACTTAGTTAATAACACAAACATTAATCTCATCTATTTATATGGCCAACAAGGATTAATGGGTATTATCAAAGATGAAACATTATATCGAGTTATTACTAATGTTCTTGGTGATGTTACTTATATCTATCAAGGAGATACCTTATTAGTTCATTATGTCTATGATGCTTATGGCAATCATAAAGTATTAGATTCTAACAATAATGAAATCACAAATCCAACCCATATTGGTCTATTAAACCCATTTAGATATCGTAGTTATTATTATGATCAAGAATCAGGTTTATATTACTGTAATGCTAGATATTATTATCCCGTTTGGAGAAGATGGTTAACACCTGATCATTATTCTTATCTAGACAATAAATCGCTTGTTGGTATTAATCTATTTGCTTATTGTAAGAATAATCCGGTGATGTTATATGATCCGGAGGGGAAATCTGTATTTTTGACAGTATTAATTTTTGGCATAATCGTTGGTGCATTTTTTGGAGCTGCTTTTAATCTCGGTGTTCAATTGTATGAAAACGGATGGAATATTAAACAAATAAAAATCCTAGAAGTTGTTAGGAGTGCGATTGTGGGTGCTGCCTTTGGCGTTGCTAGCGTTTTGGGCGCTGCGGCTGGTACCGTTGCACTAGGTGCATCTATTGCAGGTTATTCTTTATCTATGTTTGCAAGCATGGTTATATCTGTTGGGACAGTTTCTTTAGCCAGTATGGTCGGTTATTCGCTCGTCGCTTTAAATGACAATACTTGGAAACTATCTTCAGTATTTGCTGAAGGTTTCCGGGGAGCAATTCAGGGGTTTGCGGTCTTTTCTTTAGGTTATTTTGGAGGAATAAAAGGTGCCTCTTTATTACGTTTTAAAGCTTTTGGTGATATTAATAGTTTAATTCCTAAAACATACTTTCTCAAGGAATACACCGCAAGGATTTTGTTGTCATTGGTATCTGCTGCTTTTAGATTTGTTATAGACAAAATGTTTGAAGAGGATGAATAAATGAAAAAAAGGTTGTTAATTTTTCCTATCTATTCGTGCTTTTTAACCATCGTTATTTTATTAAGCGCATTTTTGCCTTTTTTTATTATTGGTTTGATTAATGATAATTTAATACCAACTTGGTTAGCTTGGTATAATGACTTTGCAGTCCACATGACTATTCATATGGCCATATTATTACCGGTTTTTTTGATTATTATCATTGCTTTTTATCACCCTGTTTTGTTTATAAATAAAAAAGAATGCTGGATAAAATATAATCAAGAAGGGGTTTGGCTTTATCGAAAAGAGTTTATTAAAAGACGTTTTACAGTTGATAACATCAGCGTTAATTATTTTAACGATGGTAACATCTTTTCTAAATTTTTCAATGTTCGTTCTTCTATTTCAATAACTTTTATAGAAGGCGATAAAAAAGTCTTTTATTTTCATTTTTCCAAAAGAACCGCCCATAAAATACAAAATTACATTGATAGATTAAAAGCGGAAAATTCTCAAATATCCAAACAATAATTTCAAACTTAAATGAAGGTTATAAATGACCTTGATATAAATATCATTTCTATTGCAAAGATATTTTCATATATTTTATAATATATAACGCAAACAAAGGAGGACATTATTACATGTCAGTTAAAGTTGCAATTAACGGCTTTGGAAGAATTGGCCGTTTAGCTTTTAGACAAATGTTTGGTGCAGAAGGTTACGAAGTCGTAGCGATTAACGATTTAACCTCACCAAAAATGTTGGCTAATTTATTAAAATATGATACCGCTCAAGGTGGCTATGCTGGATTCATCGGTGAAGCAAAACACACCGTTACAAGCAAAGAACCAGTCTTAGCAGAAGATGGCAAAACTGTTTTAGAACCAGGTTCCATTACAGTTGATGGCAAAGAAATCACCATCTATGCAATGCCAAAAGCTGATGATCTCCCATGGGGACAATTAGGTGTTGATGTTGTCTTAGAATGTACAGGTTTCTACTGCTCCAAAGAAAAATCCATGGCTCACATTAGAGCTGGTGCGAAGAAAGTTGTTATTTCCGCTCCTGCCGGAAAAGACTTACCAACCATCGTCTTCGGTGTTAACGAAGGTACATTAAAAGCTGATGATCAAGTCATCTCCGCTGCTTCTTGTACAACAAACTGCTTAGCCCCAATGGCCAAAGCATTAAACGATTTAGCGCCAATTCAATCTGGTATTATGAGCACAATCCATGCTTATACCGGTGACCAAATGATTCTCGATGGTCCACACAGAAAAGGTGACTTACGTAGAGCACGTGCTGGCGCTGCCAACATCGTTCCAAACTCCACCGGTGCGGCAAAAGCTATCGGCTTAGTTATCCCAGAACTCAATGGTAAACTCATTGGTTCCGCTCAACGTGTTCCAGTTCCAACTGGTTCCACAACAATTTTAACTGCTGTTGTTGCATATAAAGGTGAATTAACTGCTGAAGTTATCAACGCCGCAATGAAAGCTGCTGCTAACCAATCCTACGGTTACAACGAAGATCCAATCGTTTCATCCGATGTCATCGGTATGAGATTCGGTTCCTTATTCGATGCGACCCAAACAATGGTCAGCAAAGTTGGTGAAGGTTTATTCCAAGTCCAAGTCGTCTCTTGGTATGACAATGAAAATTCCTACACCAGCCAAATGGTCAGAACCATCAAATATTTTGCTGAATTAAGATAATTCGGTGGTGTCTAGACTTAATTATTAATTAAAATTGGCACCTGTGTTTTCATGGGTGCCATTTTATAAAAATAGGAGATTTAACTATGTTAACTGTGAAAGAATTACAAGTTAATGGAAAAGTGGTTATCGTCCGTGTCGACTTTAACGTCCCAATTAAAGAAGGCGTTATTCGTGATGACAATCGTATCGTTGCCGCTCTTCCAACCATTAAAGAACTCTTAGCCAAAGGTGCTAAAGTCATCTTACTCAGCCATTTAGGCAAAATTAAACACAAATTAAAAGACGAAGATCCAGAGAAATTCGCTAAACAAGTGAGAGATGGTAACTTAGAACCAGTCGCTCGTCGTTTAGGTGAATTATTAAATCAACCAGTCGTTTTCTCCTCAGTCACACGTGGTGAAGAATTAGAAGAAAAAGTGGCCGCCCTCAAGAGTGGTGATGTCCTCTTAGTCCAAAACACCCGTTATGAAAAAGGTGAAGAAGGCTTTGCTAAAGAAGAAGGCGAAGGCAAAGGTCACGATTTAGCCGCTTATTGGGCCAAATTCGGTGATGCATTTGTCATGGATGCTTTCGGTTCCGCTCATAGAGCACATGCTTCCACATACGGCATTCCTGAAGTTTTAAAACGCGAAGGAAAACCAGTCGCTGTTGGCTATTTAGTGGAAAAAGAAGTCTCTAACTTAACCAGATGCGTTGATGTCAAAGCAGAAGATAGACCATATGTCGCTATTTTAGGTGGCTTAAAAGTCTCTGATAAAATCAAAGTTATCGAATCCTTATTAAAGAAATGCGATAAGATTCTCATCGGTGGTGCGATGGCCTATACATTCGCCAAAGCATTAGGTAAAACCACAGGTGAATCCCCAGTCGAATTAGACCAATTAGACTATGCTAAGAACTGCTTAGCTAAAGCTAATGGTAAAATCGTTTTACCAGTCGACTCCGTTATCGCTGATAACTTTGACCCAGCTTTAAGAACCAAAGTCAGCGTCGTCGATGGCGATATCCCAGATGGTACACAAGGCTTAGACATCGGTCCAAAGACCAGAGAATTATTTGCTAAAGAAATCGCGAAAGCGAAGATGATCTTCTGGAATGGCCCAATGGGTGTCTTTGAACAAGAAGAATTCCAAAAAGGTACAATCGCTGTTTGTGAAGCTATCGTTGGATTAAAGGGCAAAGCCTTCACCGTTTGTGGTGGTGGTGATTCCGCGGCCGCAGTCAAACAATTTGGCTATAAAGAAAGCTTCTCACACGTTTCCACCGGTGGTGGTGCATCCTTAGAAATGATCGAAAACGATGGCCACTTACCAGGC
This sequence comes from Bacilli bacterium, assembly GCA_024696885.1. Classification (GTDB taxonomy): domain Bacteria; phylum Bacillota_I; class Bacilli_A; order RFN20; family CAG-826; genus CAJOLV01. The sequence goes on along the minus strand of JAILGI010000080.1, from coordinate 231 downwards.
ATCGATGTTTTAAAGTAGTTATGAGAAAGAAACTATTATTAGGCAACTGGAAAATGAATAAACTAGCCGCCGAAGCTAAAGAATTCGCCATTGCCTCTAAACCACTCGTTGATTTAGCTAAAAAGAATAACGTTGATTTAGGCGTTGCTCCTACCTTTATGTCTTTAGCCACCGTTAAAGAAAACGCGAGCAAAGATATGATTGTTGCTGCGCAAAACGTCAACTTCAACG
>JAILGI010000076.1 GCA_024696885.1 Bacilli bacterium | reverse complement strand
CTTAGTACGAGAGGACCGGGATGGACATAGCAATGGTATATCGGTTGTCACGCCAGTGGCATGGCCGGGTAGCTACCTATGGAATGGATAAACGCTGAAAGCATCTAAGCGTGAAGCCAACCTAAAGATGAGACTTCCCAAACTTTATGTTTGTAAGATCCCCGGAATGTTACCGGGTTGATAGGTCAGAAGTGTAAGCATAGCGATATGTTCAGCTGACTGATACTAATAGATCGAGAGACTTAATTTCTAAGATTTTAAACATTGAGTTATAAATTGAAAAGTAAATTTTAAGTTTTAGATTAACAAGAAAGGACAAATGTGATAATATTCAGTTTTGAGAGAACAATTTCTCTTAAAAAAGTCTGGTGGCGATGGCGCGGTGGACACACCTGTTCCCATCCCGAACACAGAAGTTAAGCACCGTAGTGGCGAAGATATCTTGTAAGACAAAATAGCGAGCCGCCGGGCTTTTTTTATTCCCAAAATTTCTATATAATAGAAAAGGAGACTATTTTATGGATATTAATGTAATTAGAATTAGAACTGTTTTAAACGAAAAAGAAGATCAAGTTATTAAAGACGATAATGAATTTTTAAATCGTATTAATGACGAATTGATTGATGATGATATCAATCTTATTGAAGGCGTAGAAAACGCCCCAATGAATATCGTTTATGTGGAAACAGGTGGTAGTGAACCTCAATTTTTAAAACTGTTCCCTACTTTAAAAGCCCCAATTATTTTATTATCCACATGTTTAAATAATTCTCTCCCTGCATCTTTAGAAATTAAAACATATTGTGCGAATCACAAAACACCCGCGTTTATCTTAACGGGTGATGAAAAGAGAATCGCGGCCACTATTAAACCATTAGCCCGCGCTTTTATGGCCAAGAGTGAAATGGAAAATAACAACTTAGGTGTTGTGGGTGAACCATCTGAATGGCTCATCGCCTCCAAAGTCACCGATGAAGATGTCAAAAAGATTTTCCATATGAATCTAGTCCATATTTCCATGGAAGAATTTCAAAGTGAAATCGATAAAAAGGAAATGGTAAAAATCCCTCATTTAAGCGCGTTGAAGGTTAAATTTAAAGACTCTAAGGTTCTTGAAGGGGCATGTTACATTTATTCCGCTCTGAAGCGTTTAATTGCTAAATATGACCTTAAAGGATTGACAGTGAGATGCTTTGATTTATTAAGCATTTATAAAAATACAGCTTGCCTTGCTTTAGCTCTTTTAAATGAAGAAGGCATCACCGCGGCTTGTGAAGGAGATGTCCCATCTTTAATCACAATGCACGCTTTAAGAGCCTTAACTGGTAGAAGTTCCTTCCAAGCGAATCCATCCTACATTTCACAAGAAAAGAACTCTGTTATCTTCGCTCATTGCACACTTCCGTTAAACATGACAAGTGACTATAGTTTGACCACCCATTTTGAATCCAATTTAGGCATTGGAATCAAAGGAAATCTCCGTTTAGGCGATGTCACAATTTGCAAATTGTTCATTAACGAAAAACACAATATTTCCTCATCAATTGTCATAACTGGCAAGATTAAAGAGAATTTATCTCTTTCTAACTACTGCAGAACCCAAATTAATGTCGAATTAAATGAATACGATTTAATGCAAATTCTCCAAGAGGAATATGGTAATCATTTGATCATCACGTACGGCGATGTTCTTAATGATTTCTACTCCCTTATTTCCCTTTATTCTTTTGAGTGTGAATCAAAGGATGAAGTTAAACTACATTTAGAACAACAATAAATCTCCATTTACACGTGTTAAGTTTAGAATTAATACTAAACTTGACAACAATTGCCCTTATAGATAAAATGTAATAACCCTTTAAAAAAGGGTGATTAACTATGAAAAAAGACAATTCTAATATTGTTAATATAAATCTTGACCGCCAACAAATCGTTAATTACGTTAACGAAGCGTCTTTAACTTGCTATGGCGTGAAAGAGGTTTTATCTATTCCCCACAAGAAAGGAAAAAAAGAGTTAGCGATTTATGTTCATTTTGAACATGAGAACACCTTTTCTTTGGATATCCATGTGATTATCGCTAAAGATGTGAAGGTTACAGAAACGATTAGATCTCTTCAAAAAACTATTCGTTATTACATGAATCGCTTATATCCTCGCATGTGTAAAAAAATCAATATTTACGCAGAAGGTATTTCTTTAGAATAAGTTATGAAAGTAATCGATGGACAAATGCTCAAGAGAATGTTTATCTCTGGCGCCAATAATTTATATAATCACTATCCTGAAATTGATGCGTTAAACGTTTTCCCTGTCCCTGATGGTGACACCGGTATGAACATGAATTTAACACTCACCAGTGGTAGTAAAGAAATTCAAAATAGAAGTGACAACAATATCTATGATATTGCCAAAACTTTCTCCCGTGGCTTATTAATGGGAGCAAGAGGCAATTCCGGTGTTATTACAAGTCAAATATTCCGTGGTTTCTCCCAAGGTTTAGAAAATAAAGAAGAAGCCAGTGTTGTAGATTTCTCAAACGCCTTACAAAAAGGTGTGGAAGTGGCCTACCGCGCAGTTGTTAAACCAGTGGAAGGAACAATCCTCACTGTTGTTAGAGAATCCTCTCAATATCTCGCTGATCACATTAAAGAAGCTAGCTCCTTTGAAAAGGCTTTAAACATCTTAATTAATGAAGCTCGTGAATCTTTAAAGAGAACCCCAGATTTATTACCAATCTTAAAAGAAGTTGGTGTTATTGACTCCGGTGGTGCGGGTTTAATTAAAATCTATGAAGGTATGCAAGCCGCATTAGATGATGCGGATGTCGAAAGAAATCAAGCAACCTCCACGACAAATGAAAACCCATTAGTGGCCGCAGGCGCATCTATGGATGAAGAAGAATTTGGTTATTGCACCGAATTCATCATGTCCTTAGGTCCAGATTCCGTGAAAAAACCATTCAATGAAAAACGTTTCACAATGGTTGTCGGATCCCATGGTAATTCCCTTGTTGTCGTTCACGATGAAGATATCGTCAAAGTTCACGTCCATACGATGAACCCAGGTAACATCCTTAACTACGCTCAACAATTCGGTGAATTCTTAAAGATCAAAATTGAGAATATGACCGAACAACATCACGCCTTAGAAACAGGTGCTCAATCTTCGATTGAACACACTGACTTAGTGAGTGAAGAAGAAAAAACAGAAGACTTAGGTCCAAAAGAAGAAAACGCTTTAATCGCTGTCAGCGCCGGCAATGGTATCGATGAATTATTTAATGAAATCGGCATCAAAGTTATCGTTAAAGGCGGTCAAACCATGAACCCATCTAGCGAAGACTTTGTCGCTGCTATTAAGAAAGCTAATGCAAAGAACATCTTCATCTTCCCAAATAACTCCAATATCGTTATGGCGGCTTCTCAAGCTTGCGAAATGATTGATGATGAAGAAATCAGCGCCTTCGTTATTCCTAGTAAGACCATTCCTCAAGGCATTACCGCCTCTATCAACTTCGATCCAGAAGGCAGTGCGGAAGATAACTTCCGTAATATGAAATCCGCCCTTAAGAACGTGAAATCTGGTGAAATCACTTTCTCTATTAGAGATAGTGAAATCAACGGCGTACACGTCAAAAAAGATGATTTCATCGGTATCTTTGAAAAAGATATCGTCGTCGATAGTCCAAATAAAATCGAAGCCACGAAAGAATTAATTCGTAACATGGTGGATGATGATACTTGCTTATTAACTATCCTCGTTGGTGAAGATGTCACTAAAGAAGAAGAAAAAGAAATCAAAGACTTCATCAATGATGAATTCCCAGACATTGACATCGATATGCGTAATGGTGGACAACCTGTCTACTCCTTCCTTATCGGTGCGGAATAAAAGATGAAAAAGGCAAATCAATGATTTGTCTTTTTTCTTTATTTTAATAAAATAAATATATAGATGGAAAAATTATCAAAATCCAAAAGAATAAATTATCTCCTTGGCCAGATGGGTATTTTTACTCCTTATGATGTGGTCAATCATTTACCGCGTCGATACGAGGATTTAAATTACACTAAAGAAAGAGATTTAAAAAATAAAGATCGCGTTGTTACCATAGGTAAGATTGTTTCTTTACCTCGTTTAGTAAGAGCGAGAAACATTCAAATCATCACTTTTGAATTCTTAACTAATCAAAAGAATTATTTCAAAGTGGTGGCCTACAATCGTCAATATTTAATGAAGACTTTATCGATGGATGATGAATTCACCATTGTCGGTAGTTTTTCTAAAAAGAACAATGAAATTAATCTTATTAATATTTATAAAGGAAGTATTCCTCCAAGTGAGCGCTTAAAAGCGGTTTATACCCTCCCAAGCGATTATCAAAACTATCTCTTTTCTAACTTAGTTAGAAAGTCGCTTGACGATATCAAAGGCAAAGTCTTTTCTAATATCCCTTATAAATATTTAAATAAGTATCGCTTAATCGATAAAGAAAAGGCTTTAAACTGGGCCCATTTCCCATCTAATTATGAAGAGATACATCAATCTCATCGTCATTTAAAATACGAAGAAGCATTGCTGTTCTCCATTAAGAATCAATTAATTAGAGATAGCAATAAAACTTTAGGCAAAATTAAAAAAGAACCAATTGGTATTGATTTATGTGAAAACTTTATCAATTCCTTGCCTTTTAAATTAACAGAAGATCAATACAAAGTCAGTGAAGAGATCATCGAAGATATGAACCAATCGTCTTTGATGTATCGTTTACTGCAAGGCGATGTCGGAACCGGTAAAACTATTGTTTCTTTTATCGCTTTATATGCGAATTATCTAAGAGGTGATCAAGGCGCATTGATGGCGCCCACTGATGCTTTAGCAAGACAACACTTTGAAAATGCAAAGAAATATTTTAAAGATACAAAGATCAAAATTGCCCTCTTATTAGGCAGCACTCCACAAAGCGAAAAAAGAAGAATCTACGATGACCTAAATGAAGGTTATATTGACATCGTCATTGGAACTCATGCTTTATTCACAAAAAGCGTCAATTATTCATCATTAGGATTAGCGATTATTGATGAGCAGCATCGATTTGGCGTAAACCAAAGAATTACCCTCGCTGGAAAGGGTGAACATTGTGACTTATTGATGATGAGCGCCACCCCAATTCCCCGTTCCTTGGCTCTTACCATTTATGGCGATTTAGAGATATCGACTTTATATACATTCCCTAATAAACATAGAGATGTTAAAACAAGCATTGTCAAAACCACAGATGACATCATTTTTGAACGTGTTAATGAAGCGTTAGAAAATAACAAAAGAGTCTATGTCATTGCACCTTTAATCGATTATCGTGAAGATGAAAGATATTCAGTGGAACAACTATATGCTAGATATGTCTTAGAATATGGCAAAAAAGTCGGACTACTTCATGGAAAAATGAAAAATGAAGATAAGCTTTTAGCCTTAGAAAAGTTCGCAAATGGAGAAACACCAATCCTCGTTTCCACGCAAGTTATTGAAGTGGGAATCGATGTGAAAAACGCGAATACAATGATCATTTATGATGCGAACAATTTTGGTCTAGCCAGCTTACATCAATTAAGAGGTAGAGTTGGTCGAGATGGCTCTAAATCATATTGCCTTTTAGCGGTGGAAAATCTCGATGAAGAAAACAAAGAAAAACTTGCTATTTTAGAGGAAAGTGAAGACGGATTTAAGATTGCGGAACAAGATATGAAATTAAGAGGACCAGGCGATTTAACTGGCTTCCGTCAATCGGGAATTCCTTCCTTCTCCTTCTTAAATATCATCGATGATTTCCGCATCTTTGAAGTCGCTAGAGACGACGCGAAAGAGATAGTAAAAGATAAGGACAATCCATCGTATAAGTGGGTTATAAATAAAGCGGAAAAATCCATTGTTTCTAAACCGTTAATTAAGGGCTAATGCCCCTTTTTATTAGTGAAAAAGAAACAATAAATTGTTTCATTAACCTTAATCATGGTAAAATATCACACATGAAAAATATTAACGAATTATTACAAGCATTAAATATTCACCCAAAGAATCTCGATTTATATATTTTAGCTTTAACGCATCCTAGCTATAATGCTGACGCAAAAACGAAACATCAAGATTATGAAAGGTTAGAATTCATCGGTGATTCTGTTTTGGGTTTTGTCTCCGCAGACATCATCTTTAAAACCCATCCTAAAATGGATCAAGGTGTGATGTCTAAATTAAGAAGTTATCTCGTTAAATCATCTTCATTAGCGAATTATGCTCGTCAAATAGATTTGCATTCCTATATTCGTGCTGGTCATTCTGTTAGCAGTGAACAAATCGGTAAAAGCAATAAAATCTTAGAGGATGTTTTTGAAGCTCTAATCGGTGCTATTTATTTAGACCAAGGTATTAAAGTTGCTTCGCAATATCTCTATAAATTCCTCTATGAAGATATTAAGAATACTGATTTATCAGTATTAACAGACGCTAAAACTAGATTACAAGAAGAAATGCAAGCGGAACATCGCGATTCCGTGAGATATGAATTAGTGAAGGAAGAAGGTCCTGCTCATGAGCGCATCTTCACCGTTAATGTTTTGTTTAATGACATCGTTTTAGCGACAGGAACTGGAAAGAGTAAAAAGATTGCAGAAGAAGATGCAGCCAGTAAAGCTCTTGCCAAAAGGAGTGTCTAATGGGTTTAATATCGTTTTTAAAAAGTAAATTCAAAAAGAAAGACACGACTGTTGATACCTATAGCCAAGGTATGGAAAAATCTCGTAAGAACTTTTCCAACAAACTAAGCAATCTTTCTCGTCGTTACCAATCAGTTAACCAAGAATATTTTGAAGAATTAGAACAAATTCTCATCGAAAGTGATGTCGGCATTAATTTAACTTTGCGCATCATTGATGAAGTTTTAGACGAGAGCAAAAGAGAAAAGATCACTGACCCAACAAAAATCAACGAAATTCTCGTTGATAAAATGTTTGTCGATTACGCCTCTAAAGGTGATATTATCAATGAACTTTCCTTCAAAGAAGGAATCCCTACAGTTTTATTAGTGGTCGGTGTTAATGGAGTGGGTAAAACTACAACGATTGCTAAATTAGCAAACCGTTACAAAGAACAAGGTAAAAAAGTTCTTTTAGTAGCCGCTGATACATTTAGAGCGGGCGCTATTGAACAATTGACCATTTGGGCAGAACGCTTAAAAGTCGGTATTGTCACCGGTGCTATGGAAGCTGATCCAGCCTCCGTTGCTTATGATGGTATGAAAAAAGCCAAGGAAATGGGTGCTGATTTAGTTATCGTCGATACCGCTGGAAGATTACAAACCAAGAACAACTTAATGGCGGAACTTGCCAAAATTAAACGTGTCATCGGTAAAGAAATTGAAGGTGCTCCACAAGAAACTTTCTTAATTATTGATGCCACAACTGGACAAAATGGTGTCATCCAAGCGAAAGCTTTCGCGGAAGTCACTAACTTAACCGGTGTTGTAATTACCAAGATGGATGGCACCTCTAAAGGTGGTATTATCCTTGCTATTAGAGATGAAATCGGTGTGCCTGTGAGATTCATTGGATTAGGCGAAAAGATGAGTGATCTCATGGAATTCGATTTAGATAAATATCTCTATGGCTTATGTGTTGAGGAAGAATAATGGAACTAGTGGAACAAAGACTACATTATATCGACTTAATTCACCTTTATGGTGAATTGCTTTCATCCACTCAACAAGAAATCTTAAAAGACTATTTCTTATTTGACCTTTCACTTAGCGAAATAGCGGAGGCAAGAAATGTGAGTAGAGCCGCTATTGAAGATGCTTTAAAAAAGGGCATTAAGAAATTAGAAGAATACGAAAATAAATTACAAATCGATCACAAGAATAAAAAGATTATCGCTCTTCTTAAAGAAGAGAAAGTAAATCCAGAATTAATCAAAAAAATAGAGGAGGAAATTAAGTAATGGCGTTTGAATCATTAAGTGAAAAACTCTCCCGTATTTTTAAAAAAATAAAAGGTCAAGCACGCTTAACTGAAAGCAACATGGAGGATATGCTCAAAGAAATCCGCGTTGCTCTTTTAGAAGCTGATGTTAACTACAAAGTAGTTAAAGAATTCACTAATAACATCCGTGAGAAAGCGGTAGGCCAAGAAGTTTTAACAAAGTTAAATCCTGGTCAAATGTTAGTTAAAATCGTCAATGATGAATTAGTGGAATTATTAGGTAGCACGGATAGTGAAATTCACTATCAAAAGAATAGACCAACAATCATCATGATGGTGGGCTTGCAAGGTTCTGGTAAAACCACAACCGCTGGTAAACTTGCCTATTTGATGAAGAATAAATTACATAAAAAAGTCCTTTTAGCCGCGGGTGACGTCTATCGTCCAGCTGCTATTGAACAATTAGATACACTCGCTAAAAGCGTAGGCGTCGATATTGTCAATTTAGGAACCAGTGTTTCTCCTGTTGAAATATCCAAAAAAGCGAAAGAAAAAGCTTTCAACGAACACTATGATGTTTTGATTATCGATACCGCTGGTCGTTTACAAATCGATGAGCAATTAATGCAAGAATTAAACGATATCAAAGATAACGTTGAACCAGATGAAATCTTACTCCTTATCGATGCGATGGCTGGTCAAGATGCCGTCAACGTTGCTAATACTTTTAATCAAAGATTAACATTGACTGGTGCGGTCATGTCTAAACTCGACGGTGACGCCCGTGGTGGTGCTGCTTTATCCATCAAACACATGACTGGTGTTCCAATTAAATTCTCTGGTGTTGGTGAAAAAGTTACTGATTTAGATATCTTCCATCCAGACCGTATGGCGGATCGTATTTTAGGTATGGGCGATGTTCTCACTTTAGTGGAAAAAGCCCAAGAAGAAATCGACGAAAAAGAAGCTAAGAAAACAGTCAATAAAATGATGAGCGGCAAATTCGATTTAGACGATATGCTCTCACAAATGAAACAAGTACAAAAATTAGGTTCCTTAGGTGGTTTATTAAAACTCATCCCAGGTATGCCAAAGATTACACCTGAACAAACCGAAATGGCGGAACGCGAAATGAGAAACGTGGAAGTATTAATCAACTCCATGACCAAAGAAGAAAGAAAACATCCGGAAATATTAAAATATTCCCGCAAGATGAGAATCGCTAATGGCTCAGGTAAAAATGTCGCTGACTTAAATAGAATGCTCAAAAAATATGAACAAATGAAAGAGGCCATGAAGAAAATGGAAGCCTACCGTAAAAGCGGTAAAATGCCCCCCGGTGGTCTCGGAGGAATGGGCTTAGGATTGTAAAAAAAGAGAAGGTTGTAATTAACCTTCTTTTATTTTATGAATTTCTTGCCTTTTTCTAAGGCGTCTTGCATCCATTTAGGATTATCTTCTTCTTTAATTAGTTCGTCTAAGAGCTTCTTATCTTGCTTAGATAAATGATATTTTTCAAATAGATCAGGACGATAAATTCTCGTTAATCTTAAACTCTCTTTACGATGATATTTTTCAATCGCTTGATGGTTGCCAGAATAGAGGATATCTGGGACAGAAAGACCATCATAATCTTTTGGTTCGGTGTATTGAGGATATTCTAATAAACCGTTTTCAAATGATTCTTCAACAATGGATTCGCTTGCAATCGCTCCATCAATTAAACGAATGATGGAATCGCTAATTGCCATCGCTCCAATTTCTCCACCGGTGAGAATATAATCACCAATGGATAATTGTTCATCAATGTAGTTATTTACTCTTTCATCAATACCTTCGTAATGACCACAGATAAGGACAATATCACTATATTTTTCCCTTAAATTATGCGCGATTTCTTGGTTAAATGTTTTTCCGCGAGGCGATAAAAGAATAGTGTGACTGTTCTCATTTTTATTCGCTTTCAGACAATCAATGATAGGTTGACACTTCATAATCAAGCCAGCGCCACCACCAATAGGCGCGCTATCAACACGACCATATTTATCTAAAGTATAATCGCGAATATTGACGATTTTAATTTCGACTAAACCTTTCGCAATTGCTCTTTTGATGATGGAATTAGTCATAAAACCATCAAACATTTCAGGGAATAAAGTGAGGATAGTTATTCTCATAACATCCCCTCCATATAGTTGATATCAATAGTCTTATTTTCCACATCGACATGTTTAATAAAAGCTTTTACAAAAGGAATAAAGAATTCTTTTCCTTCATTTGATTTTGCTCTTAATGTCACTTGCGCGGGGAATTCTTCGACCTTGATGACTTCACCAATTTTCTTGCCATCACTGATGACGTCACAACCGAGTAAATCTGAGAAGAAAAAATAACCTTCTTTTAAATCTTTATAGTCCTTCTTTACTCTTAATTCATAACCCTTTAAAAGTAAAGCCTCATTCGCGTTATTGATACCTTCAAATTTTAAAATATCAATGTTTGCTGATTGATGGGATGGACGAATAGAAATGAGTTTTAATTCTCTTTCATTTCCGTCTTTATCCACGGCTAAAAAGACATTGCCTTTTTTATAACGAATGTCTTTGTTATTGGAGGATGAATAAACTTTTAATGAACCATCTAACCCAAATGTATCAAATATTGTTCCAACTAATAAATATTGTTCCATAAATGATAAAAAGAGGATTAATCCTCTTTTATTTCTTCACCGAAAGACTCAAATTTTAAGTGGATGTGCTTGTTTTCGTTCTTGCCCGCAATAGAGATAACTTCTCTTAAGGCATTCGCGATTGTACCATGACGTCCAATTAAACGAGCGGTATCTTCTTTTTCGCTAGCAATAATGATAACGACATCTTTGCCATTATCGGATTCAGTGACACGAATTAAAACTGATTCAGGTTCTTCGACGATTTCATCAATGAGAGCGTGAATAATTTTTTCGTAGTTCATTGTTATTTTGCTTTCTTAACTTCTTTTTTGCTAGCAACTGCTTTGGCCTTGGCGTTAAGACCTTTGCGAGTGAAGATGGCTTTCACTGTATCGGATGGGACAGCACCAGATTTTAACCATTTGAGTGCTAATTCTTCATCGATAATTGCGGTTTCGATACCTTTTTCAGGATCAAAGTAACCAATTTGTTCAATGTAACGACCATCACGAGCGAAATGACTATCCGCGGCGACGATACGATAGAATGGATCCTTATGACGACCGATTCTTGTTAATCTAATTTTAACTGCCATATAAATATAGCCTCCTAATTTCCGTCAGTAATCTTATATGAATTATATTTATGTGTCAAGCATTTTTGCTTAACAGACAAAATATTTGTTTATTATAAATAAAAAAGTAATTGCATTATTTTTCTCGTATTGATAATATAAACAAGCATGTTTCAAAGAAACAGCTACGGGTGCTCCGCTGTCAAATGAGAATGAACACCAAGAGAAACAATTATCAAAGGAGGCGTTATTAACTATGAACACAAAGTTAGTTGAAGAAATCACCGCCAGCCAATTAAGAAACGATTTACCAAAATTCTCCTCTGGTGATACCGTTAAGGTTTCCGTGAGAATTATCGAAGGTAACAAATCACGTATCCAAGTTTTCCAAGGTGTCGTCATTTGTCGTCGTGGTGGTGGCGTTAGTGAAACGTTTACCGTTCGTAAGATGTCTAGTGGCATCGGTGTGGAAAGAACCTTCCCACTTCATTCCCCAAATATCGCGGGTCTTGAAGTTGTGCGTAGAGGTAAAGTGAGAAGAAACAAAATCACTTATATCCGCTCCCGTTCAGGCAAATCTGCACGTATCAAAGAAATTCTCAAGTAAGATTTCAAACATTAAAGGATTCCCTTCGAATCCTTTTTTGTTGCCCAAAAGGGCAAGTATTAATATAATTAAAGTTGATATGAATCAAACTTTAAAAAAGAAAATATCCTCTTTATTTACTCCTCTTCTTTATTTAGCGACCGCTATATCTATTTGTATTGCTTCCGCTTCCTTAATGAAGAATTCTTTTTATAGTTATGTTTTTGTTAGTGGTGGTTCTATGAATCCCACATTAAAAGGCGGATCTGATTCAGGCGCTATTAAGCCACATTTAGATGGAAGTGGTAAATATGTCGCTGGTGAAACAGTTCATTTTGGTGTTACCGATGATTCTGATCGCGCTAAAAAGAATATCGAACGTTATGACATCGTCACCACTTATTATCCATGGAGCGATTATGACTCCAGTGGCTCTGTCAAAGATGGTGCGGAATATAAAATCAAAAGAGTAATTGCTCTTCCTAATGAAACCTTCAAAATTGAAAATGGTAACCTCTATGTCAAAAATAGTGGAGAATTTACCTTAATTCCTCAAACATATGAAACACAATATGATAGTAATCCTGTCACTTATAAGGATGTTTCTGAACGAACTTTAGGAAAGAATGAATATTGGGTCATGGGGGATCATCGTGGAAACTCATCAGATTGTGTTAACGCTAATCGTCCAGTGACTTATAAAAACATCATCGGTGTCCTTGTTTGTATTCAAGGTGAGGCGGAATATTTTGTGCATTATAGATGTAAAAAATGCCACGCTGAAATCGATGAAATGGATTATTTAAACGGTACACAAACATCTTGTCCAAATAACTGTGGTGGAATCATTGAACAAATTGGTGATATCCGCCATAAACACTATACTTATCCGGGGATTGTCTAATGGCAAATCAAATACATTGGTTTCCTGGCCACATGAGCAAAGCTCTCAGGAATGTAGAAGATAAAATTAAGATAATCGATGTCGTTATCGAACTTTTTGATGCGCGCGCGCCTTTATCTTCTATTAATCCTCAACTTGATGATTTAACCAAGAACAAGAAAAGACTTATTGTCCTTACTAAAAGCGATCTTGCAGATCCTAGTGAAACCAAGAAGTGGGAAACCTATTTATTAACCAAATATGATTCCTTACTTTCCCTCAATTTAACAGATGGTAACGCCGCTAATGTTATCGCGAAAGCAGTGAGTAGTTTAGGCCAAGAAAAATGGGCTAAAGATAAGAGTAAAGGCATGAAACCTCAACCCTTAAAAACCATGATTCTTGGAATACCAAATGTAGGTAAATCTTCACTTATCAATAGATACGCCAAAAGAAAAGCCGCAGGTGTGCAAAACAAACCTGGTTTTACCCGTGGAGAACAATGGATTAAAGTAAATAATGAAGTCCTTTTACTAGATACTCCTGGTATCCTTCCCATGAACTATGATGATAAGAAAAAAGCCGCAAATCTCGCTTTAATTGGTTCAATTAGAGAGGATATCTTACCAAATAATGAACTCGTTCACATCTTACTTAAATACTTAAAAGAGAACTATCCAACCGCACTAAACAATAGATTTAATATTCCCGTCATTGAAGGGGATGATTTAGAAATTCTTAATCACATTTGTGAGGTTAGAAAAATCCTCGATTCCAAAGGTCAAAATGATATCGTTCGCGCAGAGTCAGTTTTACTCAAAGAATTCAAAGATGGCTTATTAGGCAAAATCACCTTGGAGAAGATTTAATGCCTTTAGATTACGAACAATCTTTATATAGCGATAAAGTGCAATTAATCGTCGGGACTGATGAAGCCGGAAGAGGCTGTTTATTAGGTCCTGTTTTTGCAGGTGCCGTCATCCTTCCTAAAGATTTCACTCACCCCTTAATTAATGATTCCAAACAGTTAAGTGAAAAACAAAGAGAAGAAGCATATAAAATCATTGTTGAAAACGCTATTACGTGGGGAGTCGCGTCTTGTTCCGTAGAAGAAATTGATGAAATGAATATTCTAAACGCATCCCGTTTAGCGATGTGATAGAGTGGATATTTCTTATCTAACTCATAGCAATAATGGTCTCTTGATACTTTGGCAATAATACTAGCCGCGGCGATGCATAATGCTTTTGCGTCACCATGGACTAAATCAATAACATCCACGCCCAT
>JAILGI010000089.1 GCA_024696885.1 Bacilli bacterium | reverse complement strand
TATTGAGTTAAGACAAATAATAAATTAGAGCAAATAGAGAACTGATTCTCCAAACTTGGTTTTAATAAATTCTTTTATGTTTTCTTGCTTTAAGGCTTCAATTAAGACACGCGTCTTCTGATTATCTTCATAGCCTTTTTTAACAGCGATTACATTAGCCATTTTATTAGCTATTTCAGATTCTTTATTTTCGGTAACAAGACAACGTCTCACAACTCCTGCAGATAAAGCATAATTACCGTTAATAACTGCATAAGAACAATCGGATAACATAAGAGGAATATTCTGAGCTTCAACTTGTACTAAATTAGCCGATTCCATGCCGTGTTCTTTTAGAAGAGCAACCGCTCTATCGTAGTTTGACTTATCGCTTGGAACGATGATTTTGTCTCCACTAACATAGTTACTGAGATCACTTTTGTTTCCGGAATAGATGCCCATTGGTTCAAAGTGAACTTTAAGAACACTAACTAAGTGAGTGCCATTAGCAGCATTAAATTCATTTAAATAAGGTTCGTGTTGGAAATAATTCGCATCAAGTTCTCCGTTTTCTAAGGCGTAATTTGGAAGAACATAATCATTGAAAACCTTCACTTCTAAAGAATAACCCTGCTTTAAGATATAAGACGACGTCTCATTTAGGATTAAAGCATGTGGAGTTGAACTTGCTCCCACAACAATTGTTTTATTTGATTTGCCACATCCTGCTAGCGCAAGCAAAGGCAAGCAAGCAAGCATGAGAAATTTTAATGTTTTATACATAAGCACCTCCATAATAAGAATCGAACTAGCAAATTGTTTATAATCTGCAAAAGTGAAACCAGGATCACAATGATCACTACTGATTCAGCGATAATGGTCCAATTAAATCTTTGAAAGCCATAAACAATCGCGTAATTTCCTAATCCACCTCCACCAACTACTCCGGCCATTGCGGAATAGCCGATGATGTTTATAAGTGTGATTCCTATCGCGTTGACTAAATAAGGCAACTTACATGCCCATTTAATCCTAACGATAATCTTAAGATTAGAAGCTCCATCAATCTTCGCAGCTTCTATTATTGAATAAGGGATTTCAGAAAGAATCTCTTCGATTAATCTAACTTCAAAAGGAATAGCACAGATTGTTAAAGGAATAATCATAGCTTTGGTTCCAATTGCGGTTCCAATAAGCATTCTTGTAAAAGGAAACAAGAACACCACCAAAAGGATAAAAGGAATAGATCTTCCTATATCCACTACTCGGTTAAGGATAAAGTTGATGATTTTATTTGGAAACAATCCTCCTGGTCTAGTTTCGCTAACGATTGAGCCAAGTGGCATCGCTATTACCCAACTAACGACCAAAGATATAAACGACATGTAGATTGTTTCGATTAATGCATTAAACATCTATCCTCCTAAACGACAGAAAAAGCACCCTTTCGGATGCTTGCTATTAAGGCTTTGTCTTATTTTAAATCAAATATGGCTTTTGGAAAATAAGCTGTGTAGCGTGGATAATCACTGCCTTCGCTTTCAATCAAGATGCCGTAATCGTAATCTTCGCTGACCACATAAATGCAATGCATGAATCCATCTGTATCTTCATACATCTTATCCTTATTTTCGCGGACATAATCGCGGTCCTTAAGTGGCTCTTTAAGTAAATCTTCAAATTCTGCTTTAGAGAGTCTAATGACCTTTTCGATAATGAACTCATCTTGCGGATAAATCTCACTAGGAGTTGGTTTTCTAACAAAGTTAACTTTCATCTTAATTCTCCCAAGGGCTATTGAACCAGTTCTTTAATTCAACAAGTGAATCTGTTTCAAATAATGGTTTATCCCAGTGCCCTTCTCCATCAGGTGTTCTTCCATAAACCGCATAACGACGTAAGTTCCAACAGCAATTAATTTGAATTGTGAACATCACGTCCCCAGTTTCTAAAGATGCAAAGCGGAAGTCATCATATAAAGGACCATTGAGTGGGCAGTTGTTTTTAAACCAAACGTACCAATCTTTAAGGTTGACCTTTCCACCGGCTTTGATGCCTTTGATGATGTTACCCATCTTTTCGGTTTTCTTCATAAGTGAAGAGTCTTTGCAGAACCAATCATACCAGCCTGCTTGAATTTGGGTTTTAACATCTGAATATGAATAGGTTCCGGATAGGAAATTGTCTATCCATTGATTAACAGGGATTCTGTCTTTCATTATTGGAGCACCTCCCCTACATCTTTGAGTGGAATTAATACTCCAACTCGATTTGCAACCAACCAAGAAACGTGTGGATCGTTCATGTTACCGCCGGTAACTTTGATGCTAACCCAAGTTCCTTGAAGAGCATGTTCATTAGTGCAGACTTCAGTGACTTCGCCAATGATGCTATGAACACCGTATTTTTTGAATTTGGCTTTCACTTTTTGTCCGACCTTTAATTCTTCTTTTTTCATCGATTTTTGACCCTCCTTTTGGTCACATACATATTCGCTCTAAGAGGGTGTAATAGCAACTTATATCAAAGATATAAAACCGGTATTATAAGACTAGAAAATCCTCTATTTCGTTTAGAGGAATTTGCTCACCATTTCTTACCAAGAAGCAGTTCTCATAGCTTCCTTTATGGCGGAGATATCTTTTAACAATAACATCTGCGTATTTTTCATCGAATTCCATCGCGAGCCCTTTTCGATTTAAGTCCTCACAGCAGATGATCGTTGTACCACTGCCACCGAATAAATCTAGAACCCTTTGATGTTCTTTGGATGAGTTTTGAATTAGATAGCCAAATAAGTCTAGTGGCTTCATTGTTGGATGAAGATCATTCTTTCTTGGTTTATCAAATTCTAGGAAGTTGGTGCAGGTTAAACCGCCATAGAAATTATGGCTTCCATCTTTCCACCCATACATACATGGTTCATAAATCCATTTATAATCCGCATAGGAGAGATTTGGAGATGGCTTTTTCCAGATAAGCATTGAACGGAATTCTAAACCTGTATCAAATAAAGAATTGATAATATTTCTTAATTCCATCGTTGCAAACCAGATATAAAAAGCACCACCTTCTTTAAGTGATGCTTTAAGGTTTATAAACACTTTATCAAGGAATGCTTTATAAGCTTCTTTATCCATGAAATCATTCTTAATGGTCTGCCCATC
>JAILGI010000066.1 GCA_024696885.1 Bacilli bacterium | reverse complement strand
GAAAGAAGCGAATTAACATATACCGACACTGTGGAAATGATTATTAATATCATCAACACTTTAGTGTTAACAATCACCATTGCTTTAATCGCTTTCACCTCATTAGCCCTCTTAGTTTCCTGCTTTATGATCGCGGTTATCACCTATATTTCCACGATGGAAAGAGTGAAAGAAATCGGCGTCATTCGTTCCTTAGGTGGCAGAAAGAAAGACGTTTCACGTCTATTTATCGCCGAATGCTTAATCACTGGTCTATCTAGCGGTGTCTTCGGTATCGCTATTACATACCTCATCTCCCTTATCTTCAACTTATCCATCCGTTCATTCGGTGTCGGTAATATGGCGGCACTCCCACTTTATAGTGCCCTTATCATGATTGCTATCAGCGTGGTGCTCAATGTCCTATCTGGATTAATCCCATCCATGAGAGCGTCTAACCAAGACCCTGTTATTGCTTTGAGAACTGAATAATGAAAAAAGTAGGAATCATTTCTTTAGGTTGTGCGAAAAACCTCGTCGATAGTGAAAATATCCTTGGTTTATTAGACAAAGATAAATATGTCATCGTCAATAATGTGAAAGACGCTGATTATATTTTCGTGAACACTTGTGGTTTTATTGAATCTAGCAAAAGAGAATCAATTAACACCATTTTAGAGATGTGTTCCTATCATAAAAAAGTCTTCGTTTTAGGCTGTCTAGTGCAACGTTATAAAGAGGAATTAGAAAAAGAAATCCCGGAAGTAGTGCGCTTTATTCCTATTAGAGAATATTTTCACCTCAACGATATCCTTTCTCAGGTTGATGAAGAATTAAACGAAAGTGGTGGAGTGGACGATAAATATCGTATCGTCTCTACAGGTTCTTTCTCCGCATATTTAAAAATCGGTGAAGGATGCGATAATCGCTGCTCATACTGTGCCATTCCCTTAATCCGTGGAGGCTTCGTTTCTCGTCCTTATGAAGATATTATCATAGAAGCAAATAAACTCGCTAAAAAGGGCTATAAAGAGCTCATTGTCTTGGAACAAGACACCACGAAATATGGTATCGACCTTCATAATGGAGAAAATATTGTTAAACTCTTAAAAGGCCTATTAGAAATAAAAGAATTAGATTATATCCGTTTATTATATTTATATCCTGATGAAATCAGTGATGAATTAATCGATTTAATCGCTAAAGAAAAGAGATTAACACCATATTTTGATATTCCTATCCAGCATAGTGAAGATAGTATTTTAAAAGCCATGCATAGACGTGGTAGTAAAGATTTCCTACGTCAATTATTTAAGAAGATTAGGGATAAAGTACCTCACGCGGTCATTAGAACCACCGTTATGGTAGGATTCCCTGGTGAAACAGAAAAAGACTTTAAGAATCTTAAATCCTTCATAGAGGAAATTGGTTTTGACCATTTAGGCGCCTTTACCTATTCAAGAGAAGAAGGAACAGCGTCATATGATTTCCCACATCAAGTGAGAGAAAGCACTAAACAAAGAAGACTTGATGAAATCATGGAACTCCAACAAAAGATTTCCTTTGAAAGGAATCAAAAACATATTGGAGAAGAGATGGAAGGATTAATTGTTGGAGAAGAAGACGGACAATATCTCTTCCGTTCATATTGGAATGCTCCCGATGATGTCGATGGTAATATCTATATCAAAAAAGATAAAGATGTAGCAATCGGTGAAAAAGTAAAAGTAAAAATAGACCAAGCGTTTGTCTATGATCTAATCGGTCATCTTTTATAAAAATAAAAAAATATCTTGTATAAGGTAGTAAATTATCTTATCATTAAACACGCTAACTAAGTGCCTCCTTAGTTAAGTGGTATAACGGATCCATGGTAAGGATCTATTGCTAGTTCGATTCTGGCAGGAGGCACCAACCTACATTTGATACACGGCAATGCCGTGTTTTCTTTATTTTATTAGATAATATCTAATAATATTACAATAAATAGATATAAGTAATTAACCTTCCTTTGAAAACTTTTTCAAAAATTATACAATATGATGAAATAATGCATATAATATGATATAATCATATTATGAGATACAAAGTATACAAATTTGATTATAAACCAAACGATTGTATTTCTTTTGCTATTGATTATATGTGTTTACAAGCCTCTAAATTATGGAATCAGGCGAACTATGAAAGAATAGAATATGAGAAAATTGGATTAGAATCTATGCCAAATTGGTTTGACCAAAAAAAGAGTTTTAAGGAAAATGAACATTATAAAATGCTAATGGCTCAATCTTCTCAAGACTTACTAAAAGACTTAGATTCAGCATGGAAAAGTTATTTTGAACTTGTAAAGAAGAACAAAAAAGCAAACCCTCCTTCATATAAAAAATATGGGCAACATACTTCCGTAAAATATGCTCATCATAGCTTTAAAATTTTGACTAATAAAATTATTAGGTTTTCGTTGCCAAGCAAACTAAAGCAGATTGTTTTGGACAAATTTAATGTTAAGCTTGATTATTTTTATATCAAACTAAAGTTGAAAATTGATGATGCAAAATATATTTCAATAACTCATATTAAACCTGGAATGTTTAGAATTTGTATTTCATATAAATGTAGAGATATTAAATATAAAGAAGATAACGGGAGACATATAGGCATTGATCTTGGAGTTTCTAATCTATTTGCTGTATATGATAATAATGGCAATTCCTTTATTATCAATGGATCTAGTTTCAAGAACACAATCTATTATTTTTCTAAAAAAATTGCCCATTATCAAAAAATATTGAAAGCATCCTATTTGAAGAATAACCCTAACAAGGCTTTTTCAAGTAAAAGAATCGCGGAACTATATCGGACAAAAGCAGCGAGGGTTAATTATTTGCTTCATGCATCTACTAAGAAAATTGTTGATTATTGCCAAGAGAATAGCGTTACTGTAGTAGCCATTGGCGATATGAAGGGGATAAAAAACAATTGTTCTTTTGGACATGTAAGCAAACAGCAATTTTACTCTGTTGCATTTGCAAGAATTGTTGAGCTGCTTCAATACAAATTGGATAACACAGGAGTCAAATTAGTAAAAGTAAACGAAGCATACTCATCGCAATGTCCACCGTATTCTTTGAACGTTTCTTCTACCTATGGATCCAAATATAGACGTAAGAAGAGAGGATTATATAAATACAAAAAGAAAATTTATAATGCCGACTCTTTAGGAGCGTTAAATATTTTGCGTATTTATTATCAAAACAAAAAAGAGCCAGTTAGTTCATTGGATTATCGTTCAATTTCAAATCCGGAGAACATATGTATCCCTGTCACCATGGACTTCTTTGATTATTTTCCATGCTTGGACGTGAAGCGATTGGTAGGGGTAGCGGGTAGGAATTACCCAAGTGGTGATGAATTTATTGCGTTT
>JAILGI010000056.1 GCA_024696885.1 Bacilli bacterium | reverse complement strand
TATCATAATAACCATTAGGCAAATTATTGCTAACTTCTTTGTGCCTAATGGTTATTATGATATGCCAGAATGTTCGGTCGAATTAAAACATTATTTTAAAAGATAAAAAGCAGTGATAATATTCACAATTCTATACTTTTTTCTAGTTTGTCAATTAAATAATTAATTGCAACTCTCTGGCAAAATAAGTCTCCCATACACACGTAACGTGAGGAGCGGGGCTTTTTTATCTTGAACACTAAGCGTATTTCTAGTTATATTTAAGTTAGAAAGCATAACAAAAAGATGTTGCTTCTTATTCTTGAATAAGTAATTGCAACTTTGATATTTGTTAATGATGCTTCTTAATAGACGTTATAACCTTTTGGCTAAAGGTAATAATAATGTTTTAGCGACTTATGTTATTCACTCTAATAGTAAGAACTCTAATAAATCTAAATTAGTTAAATCAATGTATCGTGTATATCATGAATCACAAGGATTTAATTGGTTAAAGAGCCTGATATATGTATTTAGATATGTTTTATATAGTAAGAAGAAATATAGGGATGTTAGATAATTGCTAGGAGCGTTACCCCGGATATTCTTTCCTTTGTAACCGCTGTAATTATTGTCTTTTTTACCATAGATACTTATAACAGGCATTTTGCATTTCTTTCTTAGAAGAATTATGGCTTCAGTCATTTCAAAAACATCGATAACTCCCTTATCACATAATTCTTCTAAGATATAAAGGCAGATGTTATATTCGTATGGAAGTTTCTTATCAAAGATAACCTTGTCTTTATTGTGCATAGTAGCGCCTGTTCCTTATGTGTTTATAAATCCATCAAGATAAAAAGTTATTCAAGTAGTTTTAATTGTAGGAGTTACTAATTTTGAAGGTGTAGGGGTTACAAAAATGCATAATTTGCAGTTTTGTTATGTTTTTTTAGATTGTTCATGCCATTCACGAAAAATGGGCGTTAATGCGTAATAATTTGAAAAAAATGCAAAAGTATACGCCATAACTTAGATTTAACGACACTTTTCTACTAAACAGTTTTATTAAATATCACAAAAGTGTTTAGTGAGTATAAACAGTTTGCATATAAATGACCAAATAATATGCAGACTGAAAACAGAAATATGCAAACTGATTGCAGTACCATTATTTTCTTTAATCACAAAATCTTGTTTATTTTTCAATAAATAATTAATATCAAGATATGTATAAATCATTATTTGAACGTATAAAGAATTACAACAGCAACCCTGTTAATGAATTTAAAAAAATCAACAGCTTCATCAACAGTGCGGAGATTGATCGTCTGATTAAACTTTCTTCATTACTAGAAGATGCTTTTGTTTATTGCAAAGATTTGAGAAGAATTTACCCAGATTATAAGGATTGTATATGGCAGAATTGTTCTTCTCTTTTTAAATATGATGTTTTGTCAAACGATTCTTATAATTCATTAATTGATGAAGACACTAAAGAATTACTATTAAATGAGTTTTTGACATATTGTCAAATTGTTTTGACGATGGTGAATTATATAATCAACAAACAATCCGATATATTAAGTAAACATTTTATTATTTCGTTAAATATGGAGATAATTAACCAATTGGTGGAAATGATTGAATCTAGCCTAAAATGTTTTAATTACAAACATTACATTAAAAAAGATTCTTTGAATGTTGAATTAGCTATGGACAATCCAGTAGCGGAAGCAATTGCGGCAGAATCAAAGACAGATATTGCTGACGCTATTATGGGATACTTAAGCAATAGAGATGTTAAAACAAAAGAGAATTACTTACATACTTTTATTGATTTAGTTGAACCGCTTTTTAAAACATATTCAGATCAACCAATAATTAAAAAGATTAGAGAGTATAGTCAATTAATTAGACATCCAGAAGTTAAAAAAGATGACCCACAATATAAATGGTTTTTCGTAAATAAAAAGAAACAGTTAGATAATTTGTTTTCTCTATGTCTTTTTGTTCAACAATACAGCATTTCTAAAAATATAATTAAGGAATTTGAAGATAATAAAAACAACAAGAAATAATATCATGTCCCTGCTCTTTTTACTGATGATGCATTATAAATATATAGCCATATTTTTAAAAATGGCACATGGCTCGTGTTTCAATTAGTGGTGGTGTGGTTGCTTTTGGTTCAACAAACACTCGTCGACGGGGAAGTGCTATTAGAGATATTAATGGTGGGTGCGCTTACCTTATTATAAGTAATGAAGTTGGATATGTATGTGCATCGGGTGATGCATAAGCGCTTAAGTATATAATAAAAAATTAAATATAAAAGAATTGCAAGAAATAGGTAAGAAAGCTAAAGAAGTTTGTTTTAAGAAATATAGTAAAGAGATATTTTATTAATAAATTAATATCTAATTTAGAATCACTTATAAAGAAGGATGTGTATCCGCTTGTATTTTAAAATGAGATATGGATCACAACCAGCCAATAAGATGGTGTTAGTTTATATTGGTGATTAGATTGTTAATTTATTATTTTCTTTCTATTTATTAATTCTATTAATTGGATTATTGTTTTTACTATAGATAGTTGTAAATAGTTAACAATTTGATATCGCAATAATAATTAATTGTTGTTACAATTATTCTTATGAAAGATAAATTTAGTAACATTTATAGCGAAGAGATTAAGGAGAGAATTCTTAAAGAATCCAAACCAAAAAAGTTTAAACCAGTTTACCGTGCTATTTATCATTCAGTTGATTCGCCCCTTTGCAAAGAGGATTTTTATCCAACAATAATGCATTATAATAATAATGAGATGCCTTCATATGAAAGACAGAATTTAAAAACCAAAATTTCCAATTTCAGTGTTTCTATATATACATCCAGAGAAAATTTGATTCAATATACAGATTTTGTACCTTCAGAAAGAAATAGTGCAAATTTCATTGCTGTAGGAGAAATCAACATTTCACGAGGTACTGCTTCTGATGAAGATGAAGAAGGCCACATTAATTACTACCTTTTTAAACCAGAAGATGACGGTACAAATTGTTATCATGATTTTAAACCATTAATTGAAGAAGAATAGTCCCATGTCAAGAATCTTTGATTTAGTAGAAGAAAGACGCATACCTGTAAATGGATATGGTGATTTCTTTATTGAAACAAGCATTATTGAAATTGATTATTCAAGATGCTTCATTACCTCTAATGCTGGTGATTATTATGCTTTTTTAGAAATAGAAAATAAAGATGATTTATTTGGATGGAACGTAACCAAGGTTTCTTTGGATGACATTAATGATGTAAACAACGGATACAAAAACATTCAGTCGTTATTTATAGATAAACCAAAATACGAGTTGCTATTTAAAAATTCGTCTACTGGCGTTTTATCTAAAGTTGATGACTTTAAAGAAAAGTATTCAATTAAAGGAAATATATTTAAAAGAAACTTTTGTGACATGGATTCTCTTTTTGACTACCATCAATTTGCTTTAGAAGCAAGACAAGAGAACTCAAACAAAGTTAGTGTTGTTCTTCAAAACAAAAAAGGCTGTGTAACTGAACTTATTTATAAAATCATTAATTATATTAGCTCAATTTGTAAAAACTTATCTCATCCGTTAGATATTATGAATTCAGATTTTTCTGTTATGCATTCATCGACGGTGATTACTTTTACTTTTAACGATCACGATGGTCCCTTGCTTCAAGGCGAAAACAAAATGACGCCGTCTTCTTCAGAAGGTATTTCGGAACTTGGAAATATGTTATCAACATCAGATACTGTTTCGCTTTTATCTGAACAAAACAAAAAAACAGAAAAAGTATTAAAAAAATATGACAATCTTATAAAAACTTTTGAAAAAACAAATGATACAAAACCAAAAATCGTTGTGGCATCACCAGACAGAAGCAAGCCAATTTCATACGACATGAGCAAAAGAGGAACCAAAGAAAAAAAGGTTGCTATTAGTAAGGCTCTTCAATATATAAAAAACAATTCAAAAACAATTAAAGAACCCGTTTCTTGTAGAGGTATTCTAACCGGTATTCTAACTAGTAGTGGGAACTTCTTTAGTTTTCTTGCAAACAATAATACAAAATATTCTGGTAGTGTTGATTTTAAGATGATTGGATTAGAACAATTTGATGTTAATGGTTCTATTTACGATGCCGAAATAGAAAAAATCACCATCGTTTCTGAAACTGGCGACGTCATTAAAGAATCTAGCAAGCTTGTTTCTTTAACTTTCGTTAAAAAAATAGACAAACATAGTCAACTTAAAATAGTTGACTTCTAAAAGACTTTGTCCCTAACACTATCTAAAATTACATCAGTTAACGAGACATTACAAATAAATAATCTATGAATATAAATGCTTGAGATTAAACAAAGTATTGGCTCGGAAGTTATTGTCATCTTTTGATGACTTGCCAAACCTTTACGGAATCGAAACCTTTAAAAGTTTTTCTTGGATTGGCTTTTTAAGAGATGAGTTTAAAAATCTTCTCTCTTTGTTTTGCTTGCTTTTAGATTTAAGGTGTTTTGAAAATGTTGATAGTTTTCATCCATTTATCTTCAATTATTCGACCGAAATAACAGAGATGGATATTGTTGCCGTTTTATCAAATGGAGAAAAATCAGTTTTTGTTGATTTGGAACTCAAAAACGGCAGTGACATAGATAATCTGAAGAATAAAATGGAAAAACGAATAAATAACTGAATCACAAACCATTTACCACAACTACTCAAAAAAGAAGCGTACGTTGTCGCTGGTTTTATTAATAATTCTCTTTACAACGCGCATTATTATGGTGGCGAAAAAATAATTACAGTCAACACAATTTAAAAAGTTTTATCTTAGATGCTTAAAGATAGAATGATCACCAAAATAGGATCAACCAGCAAAGCAAGATACATTAAGAAATAGATTATTCACTATTGTTCTAATACAGGCCACCGAAATGGCGGCTTTTTTATGTGAAACAAAACCTTATAAAAATAGCTAAAATGTTTCACATAGATTGATGTAGTCGGATATTAATCTTGTTAACATACACAGAAAGCCCAAATATGTTTTTGTTAGTTTTGGATGAGTACAGTCTGATGACTTTTGGTTCAAGAGAATTCTTCCATAATCATGATTGGAGCAAAGCCACAATTGAAGAATTCATAAAAGCATTAGATGATTATCTTAAATGGTTTAAAATAAAGAGAATAAAAGAAAGGTTAGGATATTTAAGTCCAATGGATTACCGCGCTAGCTTAGGCTATTAAGTGGTACGAAAAAATGACCGCACCTCGGCAAAAAAATATTTGGGATTACCACAGTACGCTAAAGACAAGAATGAATTCGTGAGAAAAAATCTCATGAGGTCTTTACAACATTGGAAAACCATGGCATAATATCCGTGAGAAAAAATCTCATGGAGTGCAAATATGCTTAAAGAATTTAGAGTATCTAATTTCAAATCAATTCAAAAAGAGCAGGTCTTTACTATGGAAGCTTGCCCAAAAACAGTTGTGTCTGAATATCCAGAACACGTGATTGAAGTTAGCGGTGAAAGATTACTTAAGGTGACTTCTATCTATGGTCCTAATGGTGGTGGTAAATCGAATCTTTTAAAGGCACTCAATGCTTTTGCGGTAATTATTAAACAAAATTCACTCTTTAACGATTCAATTAAAAATGAGAACTATTTTCCAAATATTTATTTAGATAATAAAAATACCGTTTTTACCCTTTATATTGTTAGAGGCGGCTACGAAATCGGCTACTCTTTGACATTAAATCTAAATAAAATGCAACAAACCGTTGCTAATCCTTTTGCTGGACAACTTGCTTGGGTGGTAGATGCTGAAATCTTAGAAGAAGAAATGGTCTATCGCAAATTAGAAGACTTAGAGTTTTTAACATTGTTTAAAAGAAATAACAGTGGAATTGTTGAATCCGAATTATTGAGCGATATTGATTTAATCAAAAACAACAGGTCGCTTTCAAAGAACTATACATTTTTAAAATACTTCAATGATTCGTTTGTTCAAGACCAAACAAATGCTGACGCGACACCCATTTTCATTTTTTACACAGAGATAGGATCTTATGTTTGGGTAAGAAGAGAATTAAGAACATTTAATTATCTAAAAGATGCTGTCGAGATGTTAAAACCTTGTTTAAATAAAAGCAAACAAATGCTCAATGCGTTAGATATTAGAATTGAAGGTCTTTCTTTCGAGGAAAAAGATCCAGGTTTCTACTACTTATATATCCAACGCAAAAACAAAGATGGCAAGTTGGTGTCTATGCCTCTTACGAATGAATCTAGTGGCACAATTAAGGCAGTTAATATAATCTTTGATATATTAACTTCTCCAAAAGAAAGTGTTTGTATTGCTGATGATTTCGATGCCCATCTCCATCCAAAACTTTTAAGAGCAATTATTGAATTATTTGCTTCAAAAGAGAATGAGTCCAGACAGTTAATCTTCAATTCTCATGATATTATCAACATGAACAACAAACTTTTTAGAAGAGATGAAATTTGGTTTGCTTATAGAGATGATGATTATTCCACGCAATATGTTCCACTTTCAAATATTGTCAATTATAAGGGTGAAATGATTAGAAAAGATGCCGTATATAGCAAGCAATATTTAGAAGGTCGCTTTGGCGCGGATCCATTTATCAAGAAAGGATTAAATTGGTGTGATGAATAGACCTCAAGGAAGAAGAAACATTCCTACATTCTTGATTCCATTCGGCAGACATCTTATCTACGCGGAAGGGACCAAAACAGAACCACTTTACGTGGAAGATTTAAAAGTGTTTGTTTCTGAAGTACTTAAGGTCAAAAAAGAAGATATTGAAATCATACCTGTGAAAACAAATAAGAGCCAACATACTATTGATCTTGTTGAATTTGCGATTAAAGATGTCGAAAAGCGAAAAAAGAAACAAGAAATCATCACTAATGTATGGATTTTCTATGATAAGGATGATTATAAAGATTTTGATAAGGCATATGATTTAATAAGAGAACAAGATGAACTTGATGGTAATATTGATTGGAAAGCGTGCTGGTCAAATGAATGCTTTGAAGTGTGGATTTATCATTACTTTGAAAATCTTGAAACCCCTATTAAACGCAGCCAATATATAACAAAGATTAATGCCTTTCTTAAGAAAAACGGTAGTCCAAAAAAGTATGAAAAGAATATGGAAGACATGCATCGTTTCTTGACTAAATATGGTGGGGATATAAGAAAGGCCACTCGGCTAATGAAAAACAAGGATGTTGATTCTAATATTAAACCCAATCCATCGAGTGGTATTTATCAATTTGTTGAGTTCATTTTAGCTTATATCGATGACAAAACAAAAAGAAAGGAATAAAAGGCTATGGAAAAAGAAGAAGCATTGGCGTTGTGGGATGCTATTTATGGCAAAAATAATGAGTGGCAAACCGATTGTTTTGGAACCTGGATGTACCGCAACGATTACGGCGATACAGAAACGATGCGTAAAAGACCGGGTGGAGACGGGAAGAATTATTCATATGGATGGGAAATTGATCATATTAGACCAAAAAGTGATTTTAAGAACGAGTCTGATTCGAATATTTACAATAATTACGAACCAATGTGGTGGAATCATAATCGTGTAAAAGCAGATAACTATACTCAATTCACAATAGACGGCAAAACATATACCGTTGTTAAGTGCGATATTTGTTCAAAAAATAGTCTCCTTGGTTATGGCATAACTGACGAGGATGGCAACAGAATTGACTGGAAGGCCAAGAAAGGTAAATATTTTATCCGAAATAAATAAACAACGCGCTTAAAAAGCAAAAGAAACAAGTGCTTAACTAGATGCTTGTTTTTCTTTATTTCTGATTATGCTAGCAATTTCGCCATTCTTTGGCCCAAAACTTTTATCAATGATAGATAATGTATATCGCGCGCAATTAATCAGGTTCCACAGTTACAATCATCGTTATGTTGCTTGTTAGACAATTAACATATCGCACAAATGGGCGTATATTGTATTAGGAACCTCAATATCATTCTTCAGTAACACAAGCGTTAACGTGAGGTAAAGATTATGATTGATTTATCTAAATATAACAATGAACCAGAGTTTAAAACCGCTTTAGAAGAGATGTTATCATCTCTTGATGAAAGCATTCTTTCTAATGCCAAATATCAACAAGTGTTAGAAAGAATAATAGAACCAGATAGAATTATTTCCTTTGATGTTAAATGGCTAGACGATAGTGGAGTTGAACACACCAACAAAGGCTATAGAGTGCAATTTAATAACTCTAATGGTGTGTATAAAGGTGGATTACGTTTTCATCCATCAGTCAATCTATCAATCCTTAAATTTTTAGCCTTCGAACAAATATTTAAAAACTATTTAACTACTCTCCCTATGGGAGGCGCTAAAGGGGGTAGTGATTTTGATCCCAAAGGCAAAAGTGATAACGAAGTTAAAAACTTCTGTTACGCCTTTATGAAAGAATTATATCCATATATAGGTGTAGATTTAGATGTTCCTGCAGGAGATATAGGTGTAGGCGCTAGAGAAATCAGATATCTATATGAAGCATATAAGCTATATTCAGGAAAGAACGACTGTTCATTAACTGGTAAGCCACTAGATTTAGGCGGTTCATTATGTAGAACAGAAGCTACGGGATATGGAGTTACTTATTTTGCTTTAGAAGCATTGAAACAATATAAAGCAACAGACTTAAAAGGTAAGAAAGTAATTGTGTCAGGAAGTGGCAATGTTGCTTTATATTGTCTTAAAAAAGTCACCGAATTAGGTGGAACGGTAATTGCTATGTCTGATTCATCTAACGCTATATATTGTCCTGATGGAATTGATTTTGAAACCATAAGAGCATTAAAAGAAGATAGACGCGAAAGAATAAAAGAATGCGCAAAACTAGCGCAAAACGTCACTGTTTTACCAAGTTCGAAGGATATATGGTCCATAAAATGTGATATTGCATTCCCGTGCGCCACACAATTTGAATTAGATGAAAATGACGCTAGAAAACTCATAGATAACGGATGTATAGGTGTGTTTGAAGGCGCTAATATGCCATGCACTATTGAAGCTGCAAACCTATTTATCAGTAATAAAGTCATTTATTCACCCGGTAAAGCATCTAATGCAGGTGGAGTAGCGGTATCTGGTTTAGAAATAGAACAAAATAAAAAGAATGAACATTGGTCATTTGAAGAAGTAGATAATAGACTAAAGGAAATTATGTCTACAATATTTAAGAACATATATAATATGGCAAACCAATTGGGTGATGAGTATAATCTTGTTAAAGGGGCAAATAATTATGCCTTTGTAGGCTTAGTGGATAAGATGATAAAATCAGGAAAACATTTATGAAAATAGCGGTAGCAGGAACGGGATATGTAGGATTAAGTAACGCAATTATATTGTCTCAACACAATATAGTTTTTGCTGTGGACGTCATCCAATCAAAAGTCGATTTAATTAACTCTAAAAAGTCTCCAATCGTTGATAAAGAAATAGAAGAGTATTTAACCACCAAACAATTAGATTTAACCGCAACAATAGATGGTGATGAAGCATATAAACAATCTGATTTGGTAATTATTGCTACTCCTACTAATTATGACAGTATCACTAATAAATTTGACACCTCATCTGTTGAAAGCGTTATTGAACAAGTTAAAAGAGTTAATCCTAATGCTTGGATAATTGTTAAATCCACCGTGGGAGTTGGTTTTACTAAATACGCTAGAGAAAAGCACAATTATGATAAGATTCTTTTCTCTCCTGAATTCTTAAGAGAAGGAAAAGCATTATACGATAATTTATATCCATCTCGTATAGTCGTAGGTGTTCCTGAAAAGATAGAACCATATTTATCTAAAGCAAAAGAATTTGCTGAATTATTAAAACAAGGTGCAATTAAAGAAAATATTGATGTGCACATATTAGGTTGTACAGAAGCAGAAGCTGTTAAGTTATTCGCTAATACATATTTAGCATTACGTGTCGCTTATTTTAATGAATTAGATACATTTGCTCAAACAAAAGGTTTGGATACATTAGATATCATTAAAGGTGTATGTGGTGATCCACGTATTGGTGATTTTTACAACAATCCTTCATTTGGTTATGGGGGATATTGCTTGCCTAAAGACACGAAAGAACTCAAAGCAAACTTTGAAGATGTGCCAGAAAATCTTATTTCTGCAATCGTGGAATCAAATAGAACTAGAAAAGATTTTATAGCTGATAAAGTATTACAACTTGCAGGATTCAAGAACGACGGTAAGGATAATATTACAGTTGGTATTTACCGTTTGACCATGAAATCTGGTAGTGATAACTATAGGCAATCATCAATCCAAGGTGTAATGAAGAGATTACACGCTAAAGGTGTTAAGATAGTTATTTTTGAGCCAACATTAAAGGATGAAGAATTCTTTAATTGCAGAGTTACTAAAGATTTTGATGAATTTAAGAAATTATCTAAAGTCATCATTGCTAATAGATACGATTCATCTTTAGATGATGTTGCCTCAAAAGTTTACACAAGGGATTTATTAAAGAGAGATTAATAATAATTTTTATAAAGTTTTTGTTTAATATTTCGCTATTTTTTACTTGTTTTTTCTTATGAAAAGGCACGAATCATAGACTAAAAAGTCATAAGTTCTTCCTCTAAACCTTTTAATGGGTTTACTGATTTTTGAACTTTCCCATCTGTCACCATAATTGTGTCCGAATGCAATTTCTCCTCTTTGCCCGCCAAATATATAAGTGTCATCGATTAACTTGAAATATAGGCAAGGTTCATTTGTTTCGTAAATTGGTGACATTTTTTTATAATCATCAATATTTGAAATTTTACCAACAAAAACCCCTGTTGAATTTCTGGTTATAGAATCTCCATTTGGTAGTTCAAAATCCCTTTTTAGCAAATCGTGATCAGATGCAAAGATGAAATAGTTTTCTTTTTCTCTTTCAAATAAATATAAACCCATACCTCTTTGTGTCGCTTCTTTGCCAAAAGTTAATTGTGTAACATTAAAAGGTTCACGTATTTTGATATTGGAATATGTGTCTCCTTCCAAGCTTTGCATGATTAACAACCATCCATTTGGATATATTTCACCTGTTCCAATAGTCCAACCATCTCTTATTCTGTCTATAAAATGAATATGACGACATGGTAAAACATTATTCGTATTAGAAACATTTTCATATAATTCAAAACGATAATTATCAATGACTTTAACTTTAAAGAAAATACCGTTTCCTGGACTAAATTCGCTTGCATTGTTATTTGTTAAAAATGATAATTTGCTAGCGCCATGCACTTCTTTTAACAAAACAATGTTTCCATTAGTTAAACCATGTGGGTCATGTGTTTCGATTATCGCTGTTGACCCCTTAACTATGGATTTGATACTAATAGGATTTGAGAAAGATTGATAATTGTTTGTTTTGAAATCTAGTGTTAATTCTCGCTTTAAAATTTCTAAAGAATTAACATCTTTTTCATCAAATTCAATATTAGTAATATTGATTGAATTTCCAAAATTTAATCCCCAATCGCTTTCTTTGCCTTGTCTAAAATCATATTGACCATAGTCCCCAAACTCATATTTAGCGAACCAATTTCTACCTCCATCAGTAGTGGCAAAAACAACTATTCTTGCTGGTTGGTTGGTATTTGATCTATAAGTTCCAACTAATGTGATTTTGGTATCGATTTCTAGTCCATCTAAATAGAAAAATGGATTACTTTCGGATTGTCGTTTTGGGAAATAAAATCTAGAAATAATATCACCGTCTGCGTTTTTTAAATATTTTGGAAAACCCTTGTTGCCATATTTTGTTTCATGTTTTCCATTTATACGTGGATGATATTCGTAAACCTCTTTATCGAAAACCGGGAAGAAGAATTCATTGGCATCGCATTTTTCGTTCATAGAAGGGTATTTTCTTCCTGGAATATCCCATATTGCACTTTCTTCGAAATGAACTAAATCCAATGGCTGACTTTCACCTTCATAATTGAAGTCTTTTGATCTATTTGGAAAGTTATGGAACACTTGGCATTTATTTGTGATTATTACTAGTCTCCAAGAATCGATTATTTCTCCTTCTTTGCATTGCCTACAATATGGGAGAAGTAGACATAAGTCTATTTTACTTCCTTTAATTAAACCTTCGAATTTATTGGGCGTCAATTTTATTGTGTATTTGAGAAGTGTATTTCTGTAATTTGGATATAATTCAATTGTTGTAGGATTCTTTTGAACACATATGACGTCATTTAAAGCGGCAACGATTTTTTTCTTGCCACCGATATCCATATAGATATCGTATTTTTCAGACGAACTTAAAAAGTTATAATTAAAGTAGTGGTTCTTTCTTTTGTAAATTCTACCCGCTCTTCTATAGAAGAAATTTTCTGCTCTTGTAATCTTTTTTGTTTGCATAGTAACCAGTAACTATTATAATACGTAATAGTTCACTTTACTAATTATGAGAACTTTTTTCGAAAACATCAAAACTAAAATTACTAGCTTTGTAAAATCTGATTCATTTGGGTTGACGCTAGATTATATTTTGGTCGCACTTTGCCTTCTTTGCAGTGGGTATTCTTTGTTTACCACCGAAAACACCACACCTAGAACCATGTGCGCAATCATTACTTGTGGTTCCATTTTAGTTAGATACGCTCTTTCATTCAAATTAAGTTATTTCAAAGAAATAAAAAAAGATAAAAGAAAATTGATACCGCTTCCAACTATTGCGTGTTTTCTCCTTATTGGGGTTTCTGCATCTATCACTTTATTAATTAATGGTGAAGGCCATTATTTTATGTCTTATTTTTATTTTGGCATACTTGTCATTTCTGCTGTTTTATTAGTAAGGGTAATTCCCTTTGATCGCTTCAAAATAATCTTTTGCAACATTATTTTTGTTCTATCAATCATTTCTGTTTTGGTTTATTTGATTTATACATTAATTCCATCAATAATTGGTTTTTCTTTCATTGGCGATAACAGCAATACATTTGAAAATGTAATGTTTGTTGCTTTCCATGCAATACACAATAACAGAACCCAATCCATTTTCTGGGAACCAGGAGTTTTCGCTTCGTTCCTTTTAATTGCTTTAGCGTTTGAACTACTTTTTTCTAGTAAAACAAAAATTAGTCATGTGATTGTATATTTGGTTGCTTTGGTATTCACTTTTTCAACCGCTGGTTATCTTTTAACAATTCTTGTTCTTGTTCCCGCCATAATTGATAGGGTTAAACACGAAAAGTTAAAATCCGCTCTTCAATTGTCATTTATTCCAGTTTTCTTTGGGGCGATTCTAATAGTATTTCTTTTTTCGGGAGATTTAGCAAAATATTTGCCGGATGTTTTTTCCAAAATAGCACAAAAAGAAAACTCATTTACCTCAAGACTTTATTCACCAAAAATAAATATTGATATTTTTTTACAAAAACCATTTTTTGGATGGGGCATTCATGGAGCCAATGCTAAGTATGTTGAAATAGCAACTTCCGGTGAATACACCAATTTGATTGATGCCCAAACAACGACATCTGTTAGCTTGTTGGCTAGATTTGGTATTTTTGGTGCAATTTTTACATTGATGCTTATCGCAGGAATAGTTTTGTATGATAAAGCAGGTCATCTTTCTGTTGTTTCATTCATGCTATTGATGCTTATTATTGTCAATAAAGAACCACATAGTAATATGTTGCTTTCTTGGGCCATACCATTCTATTTCGTTTATGAAACATTTGATGCTAAGATTTTGGCTCGACGAAAGAAAAAAGAAGTGGAATCTGATGATAGAACATTGATGACCATTTTAAAACAAGATAATCATACAGGTGTTGTTGCTAGAAATACTTTGTTGAGTTTTGGTCTTAAGGGTGTTGCTCTTCTTATTGGCTTATTTACCATCCCAGTATATTCACAATATTTTAATAATGACTCAACTTACGGTATTTGGTTAACCTTCCTATCAATCATCACTTGGGTTATGACTTTTGATTTGGGGTTCGGAAACGGAATGAAGAACAAACTAATTGAAGCTTTAAACAAAGGTGAAAAGGAAGAAGGAAAGCGGATAGTTTCATCGACATATTCCTTTTCGTTTGTAATTGGTGCAATTATCCTAAGTGTTGGCTTAATTGTTATCAACTTGCTTGATCCTGTTAAAATATTTAATTTTGATCCAGATTCAATTTCTGCCTCAACAGTTAGATTGGCGTTTTGTATAACGTTTGCAACTATCGCAGTTGAGTTTGTTCTTAAAAACATATGTCATGTATTCCAATCCCATCAAAAACACTTCCTGTCTAACCTCTTGCCGCTTTTAGCAAACACAGGTTTGCTTCTTTTTGCTTTAATTGCAAGATTTAATGATGTGTCTCAAAAGTTATTGTTCTTATCAATTGCTTATGCAACCATCACGGTTCTTCCATATATATTAGCGTCATTAATTGCTTTTATTGGTCCAATGAAAGAGATTAGACCAAGTTTCAAATACTCATCATTTAAAAAAGGAAAGACAATCATGTCTCTTGGTTTGATGTTTTTCCTTATTCAAATGGCTTTATTATTCTTGAATTCCGCTGATCAAATTATTATTTCTAGTATTTTCTCTTCTGAGAATGTTGTTGAATATACAAAATACTCCAAATTCTTTAATGTCATCTTATCTATTGCAAATATTTATAACGGCATTATGTGGACTAGCGCATGTAAATCTATTGCAAGCGGAAACAATCACCAATTAACAAAAGGAATCAAGTCCCTATTTATATTTGATATCGTTATTTGCTTCCTATGCTTGCTGGTGGCGTTTTTCATGCAACCGCTCCTCGACGTTTGGTTAGGAGAAGATAGCTTTACCATTAATTTCTTTATCGTGTTAATGCTATTAATCTTTACGATTGAAAACTTATTTGTTTCAAGCACTGGATCTTTATTAAATAGTTTTCAATGTTTGCTCCCACAAGCTATATCTATTGCTGCTGCAGCGGCTTTAAAAATCGGTTTAGTGTTCTTGATACATGCGATAGATGAGACTGTAACTTGGAACATTATTTATACAATAAATGTGGTTGTGTGGATTCCACTTCTGGTGGTTAATTTCTCATTTTTAATCAAAAAATATAGACAACAAATTAGAAAGGCGAAGGAAAACGATGAAAAATAAAGAAAAAGAAATACTAACTTTCTTCTTACACGTTTTATATCAAGCAACCATCTTCTTTGTTGCTTTGTTTTCCTCACTGTTTATTTTTGGTGGCAATCAACAATTTTTCATATCTAAAAGCGGTGACAACCTTATCAATAGTGGCGATTCTGATTTGATTGTTTGCGTAAATAGAAATAAAGACAATGTTGATCCTGATTTTTGGTCAAACATAAGCTACGAAAACACGAAAGATGAACCATATAAGTATTCAGCATCCAGATATGTCACAACTAAATATAATGAATTGGACCTTACTGTTTTTGATGTTCCTTATTATAACAACAGCTCTTATTCATATAATCATATTTACGGCGAGAATGTATGGAACAAACTAAAGAGTGGTTATATCGTTTTATCTAGTGATTTATATCGAAAACTCGGTTTTAACCCTGGCGACAATATGACAATTACGCTTGGTAACAAAACCAAATCTTTTGAAGTTATCGGAATGTGCTTCGGTGCGATAAACGGAGAAAGAAATAATACCGGTAGTATTTTTGCGGGAACTTTTGGTTATTTTGCTGTTGTTTCACAAGAAGACTTAAATGATATTACAATCAGTTCTTTCTTTAAAACTATATCTAAATATTTCGAGAAAAGTGCAGTTATTGAACGAGAAATTAAAAAATGGATCAACACTGAAGGATTTGATAGCGGTACGGCTAAATTCTCATGCAAGGCCATTCAAGAAAGGTATAAATTGTACACAACCATTAATCAAAGACTGCCTCTTTGCATGTCATTTGGCATCGTTTTGCTTATCATTGCTATTGTTTTATTAATTCAATTTATTTCTGATTATGTGAAATATTTCTTTGAAAACAAATTCTTACTTTATTCACTGCCAATCATATCGTTGTTGTTATTCTTTGGATTATTATTCTTATTCTCAAAAATCACACCAACTTTGTTTGGCGTTAAATTCTTGTTCGCATATAGTGGTGCATTTGTATTCCCAGTTGCTTTTGGTCTTTTCACTTGTATGACAACTATTCTTGGCGCGTTAAGAAAGGAAAAGGCTATTGAAAACCATTTGGATGAAAGACCATCTTATCCTGAGGGTAAAAAGACTATTTGGATTATGAATCACTACGCAACAACTCCGGATAATGGCCCATTACCAAGGCACTATTATTTAGCGAAGCGATTTGCTAAAGAAGGATATAGAGTCATTATTTTCGCTTCTAATCAACTTCACGCAACAGGAACAGAAGTCGCAGTTAAAAAAGGACACTTCACTGAAGTTAACGTTGATGATGATATTATTTTTGCCTTCCTTAAAACATATAGATATAAAGGCAATGGAATTAAGAGAATCATTAATATGATTTCCTTCTATTTTGCCATTCTCCGCTCTTGGGATGGTGTTGCCTTAAAATATGGATTACCAAAAGTAATAATTGGATCTAGCGCCCACTTATTAACGTGTGTGGCGGCTCATAAGATAGCGAAAAAACATGATATTCCATATATCACAGAAGTTAGAGACCTTTGGCCAGAAGAGTTATTTACAGTTGGAAAAGTCAAAGAAAAGAGTTTATTTGGTAAAATGCTTTCAAGAATGGAAAGAAATATTTACATTCATTCAGACGCAATCGTTTTTACAAAAGAAGGCGATGTAGACCACATTAAGGAAATGAAGTGGGACAAAGGACAAGGTGGCAAGATTAATCTTGAAAAGTGCTATTACGTAAATAATGGTGTTGATTTTGATGAATGGAATCAAAATATTAAAGAAAACAAATACGATATTAGAGAAAAAGGTTCTAAAAAGTTCTATGTTGGTTATGCTGGTTCAATTAGACCGATGAATTCGGTTGATTTCATCATTGAAGCCGCTGAATTGTTAAAAAACAATGAATCAATAGTGTTCTGTATCGCGGGTTCTGGATCTTTATTAGAAGATATGAAAAAACTCGTTGAAGAAAAGAAACTCACTAATGTTAAATTTACAGGTTATCTTGATAAGAAGTTTGTTCCATCGTTCTTAAGTCAAATGGATTTGAACATTTTGGTTTATTCTAATTCGATGTACAACTGGTCACGAGGTAATAGTTCAAATAAATTATTTGAATATATGGCGAGTGGTAAACCTATCATATCAACAGTTAAGATGGGGTATTCCTTAATTAATAGATACAAATGTGGCATTGAACTGGATGAATACACTCCTAAGAATTTAGCTGAAGCTGTTGAAATGTTCAAAAAGATGAATAAACAGGAATATTCTGAATATTGCAATAATGCAAAAAAAGCATCAAAAGACTTTGATTTTGATAAATTATCTTCGACATATTTATCAATTATTGATAAAGTAATTAAATGACAATTGTGAAAAGGAATTATTGTTATGAACAAATATAAAGTTACAGTCATTGGAATGGGATATATTGGTCTTCCAACATCATTAGCCCTCGCTTATGGCGGGGTTGATGTTCTTGGATATGATTTAGATTCCAAAAAAATTAACACATTACAAAGTGGTAAAACCACATTCAAAGAAAAAGGCCTTGATGAGCTCTTTGCAGGAGCATTACAAAATGGAGTTAAATTCACATCGGTTTTAAATGATATTGCCAATAGAGATGTTTTTATCATTTCTGTGCCAACACCATATGATCGCGATGATAAGAAAATTGATCCATCCTATGTTGTTTCTGCTTTTAATAGCGTTTATAGCGTCTGCAAAGAAAAAGCCATCATTATTATTGAATCAACAATTTCTCCTGGAACAATTGATAGATTTGTTAGACCTTTAGTTAAAGAAAAAGCCATTCATTTAGTACACTGCCCAGAAAGAATTATTCCTGGCAACATGATTTATGAATTAAAGCACAACTCAAGAACAATTGGTTGTGATAATGAAGAAATTGGTGAAATTGTTAAGTCAATTTATCAATCATTTTGCGATGGAAATATTGTAATTACCTCTATCAAAGTTGCAGAAATGACTAAAGTTGTTGAAAACACATTTAGAGATATTAATATTGCTTTTGCTAATGAATTAGTTAAGATTTGTGAAAAAGCTGGAATCGACGTATATGAAGTAATTCGTATTTCAAATATGCATCCAAGAGTAAATATTCTTCAACCAGGCCCAGGTGTTGGTGGTCATTGTATTTCCGTTGACCCATGGTTCTTAGTGGGTGATTACCCTGAAGAAGCTAAACTTGTTAAACAAGCTAGATTAATCAATGATTCAATGCCATCTTATGTTTTGAAAAGAGTGAAGGAAATCGCAAATAAACTCGGCATCAAAGAAGAGAGAATTGGCATATATGGTTTAACATATAAAGAAAATGTTGATGATGTTAGAGAAAGTCCATCTCTTCAAATGATTGAATATCTCGAATCAATGAACAAAAAACCATTTGTTAGTTATGATCCTTGGGTTGAAACCGCGATTGTTCCCAACCAAACTCTCAGTTTTGATGATTTCTTAAATAAAGTAGATTTGATTATTGTTATGCAAAATCATAGTCACATAATCAACGCAAAAGAAAAGATTTCAGGAAAAGTTATCTTTGATACAAAACATTGTTTAGAAGGTTTAGATAAACTATATAGATATTAATATGAAAAAAGTCATGGTTATTTTTGGCACTAGGCCAGAAGCTATTAAAATGTGCCCTGTTGTTAAGGCATTAGAAAAAAAGTTAAATATTGAAGTTATTACATGCGTTTCTGGTCAACATAGAGAGATGCTTCAACAAGTTCTCGATGTTTTTAAAGTGACTCCAAAATATAATCTCGACATCATGAAAGATAAACAAGATCTTTTTCATATCACCTCCTCAATTCTTTTGAAAATGAAAGATGTTATTGAGAAAGAAAAGCCTGATTTAATTCTCGTTCACGGTGACACATCTACAACATTTGCTTCTGCTCTAGCGGCGTTTTATTTAAATGTTCCTGTCGGCCATGTTGAAGCTGGATTAAGAACAAACGATATTTATTCTCCATTCCCAGAAGAATTCAATAGAAGAGGTGTGTCAATCGTTGCTCGATACAATTTTGCACCCACTCAACTCGCTAAAGAGAATCTTCTTAAAGAAAATGTGGATGAAAAAACCATATATATTACTGGTAATACAGCAATAGACGCTCTTAAAACTACTTGTAATATCAAAGTGGAATCACCAATTTTTGATTGGATTGGCAATAGCAAGATGATTTTATTAACCGCTCATCGCCGTGAAAACTGGGGTGAGCCATTGGAAAATATTTTCCATGCAGTTGATGAATTAACCAAAATGTATCCGGAGATTAAAGTTGTTTACCCTGTTCACATGAATCCTCGCGTTAGAGATAGCGCAAATAGAATTTTAGGCAATAATGAACAAGTACTTTTAGTTGATCCTCTTGATCCTCTTTATTTCCATGCATTGATTGCCAGATCGCATTTTGTTTTAACAGATAGTGGTGGTATTCAAGAAGAAGCCCCATCATTACATAAACCGGTATTGGTTTTAAGAGATGTTACAGAAAGACCAGAAGGTATTGATGCTGGCACTTTAAGATTAGTTGGCACTAATAAAACAGTTATTTTAAATGCTGCAATTGAATTGATGGAAAACAAAAACAGCATTTACGATAAGATGGCAAACGCCATAAATCCATACGGTGATGGATTTGCCTCAGATAGAATTGCGGATATTATAGATGAAGCATTTTCTAAATAAACTTTCTGTTTTGAATAAAGGAGAACTTCTTGGG
Organism: Bacilli bacterium; assembly: GCA_024696885.1. Lineage (GTDB taxonomy): Bacteria > Bacillota_I > Bacilli_A > RFN20 > CAG-826 > CAJOLV01. The sequence continues at coordinate 16,710 of JAILGI010000056.1, read as the reverse complement.
AGGTTTATCTTTTTTATTGATAAAAAATTCAATAAATATCAGCGAATCATTAAGAAAAACAAAAAATCAAAACACAACATTAAAAATTTGATTAATATTTTCCAAAACGAAAAAGACTTACCTCTAACAGATAACCCATACACATTAAATTATTGTGGCGTGGATTTAGACATTAGAGATATACCTTTCAATAAAAATAATGCGGTATGGTATAAGTTAAAAGAAAGCGGATTCGATGGTGATATCCGTCAATATTGGGAATCCGCTAGACTTCAAAATCTCAGTTTACTTATTAATAACTATTTAATAACAAAAGATTTATTTATCATTTCTTCAATTAACGATTTTTTAAACAAATGGTTTGAGAATAATCCTGCTGATTATGGTTGGAATCATATTTCTAATTTAGAAATAGCGATAAGATTCCTCTCGTTATATCGTTTATATTTTTATCTTGGCGATAAAATTGAAATCGATTTAGAAAACGTTTTATATAATTACGGCTCCCATCTTTATTATGATTTGCATAGAACCAATCTATGCGTCCCAAACAATCACTCTTTAGGAGAAGCCGTTTCGCTTCTTCTCGCTTCTAAGCTTTTTGAGAATGCAGAATGGGAAAAATATGCGAAGAAGACCATTAAAAAGAGACTATCTTTAATAACAAAAGATGGAGAATCGGTAGAAGAGTCATCTGGGTATCATCTTTTTGTTACTCAAATGCTCATGATTATATCCTCGATATGCGATGATTTCGATGATGCTATTCTCGTTAGAATTGCTAACTCAATTAACATTTTAAAATCGATTAGTGATAAAAATGGAAATATTGGTAAATTTGGCGATTGCGATGATGGTTTATTCTTTGTCATTGATTCATTTAATAGAAACAATATCAAGGCCCTTAATTCTCATTTTTTAATTGTTGGTAGAAAACTAGAAAACGTTTCTCCAATTGTTCAAGAATCATCTAAATACCTATCCACAAAAGAAAAAGGTGATTATAAAGTTGCATTGATCGGTGGTTATGATATTAATCACGCTCACGTTCAATCCCTGTCATTTTTATTGTGGTACAAAGGCAAACAAGTTATCTTTTCACCTGGAAGTTACCATTATAATGGCCCCGATGAAAAGATTAGACTTGAACTTGCTTCTCAAAAGTATAGTAACTCACCACATATTGAAAATGTCAATCGCGACAATCTAGTTACCAAATTTAGACATAAAAAAACAATCAGATCCGTTTCCCTTACTTCTGGTTATGATTATGTTTCAGGGATAATTAGAATTGGCAGAACTATTGTTACTAGAACCATATCTATCCAAGATGATGGTGTTTTAATCTCCGATGAATCAAATAACAAAATTATTGGTTATAAAATATGCGCTGAACAAAACAACAATCCTTTAATAATTATGTTAATGGACAAAGATGTTTTACCGAATGCTGATGTTTTTTCACCTTCCTATGGTACAATTACAAAGACTTATTATTATGATTTGAAAATAAATAATAATAGTTCTAAGGTGTTTTTGAAAAAATGAAAAGAGTGTTATTTTTAACCAAAAGAAGATATCCAGATGGCGACGCCTCTTCAAAAAGAGACTGTATTTTTGCTAAATACTTTATTGATAGAGGCTATGAAGTGGTTTTTATTGGAATGGGTAGAACACCTTATAAAAAAGTTGAATCCATCGATGGCGTATCAATGGTTTCACTTAAACGATATAAAAACCCAAATTTTATCCAAAAGATTTTGAACCATTTATTTGTGGAAAAAAAGATAGTTAACTATGGCATTCAACATTATGGTGATTCAGATATTATTTTTTCTGAACCCAATTTATTTAAAACATTAAGAAAAAGAATCAAATCGTTTAAGACACAAAACATCATATATTCATCTGTTGAATTTTATTCCCCATCGGAATATCCGCTAAATGGATTATTTTCTAGTGGATATCATAAAAACATATTCTTTAACACAAAGATTAAACCTAGTGATGGCAAGGTTATTGCAATAAGCAATTATCTAAAGAACCATTTTGCTAACATGAATATGAAAGTGGTTGCAATCCCCTTTGTTATTAATAACAAAGATAACAAATTAGATGTTTCAATAGCAAATAGTGAAAAGAGAAGATTTATTTATTGTGGAAACCCAAGAAAAAAGGATTTATTATGCGATATCCTTATTGCTTTTACAAAATTACCCGATGCTTTATTATCGAAATGCGAAGTTGATGTTATCGGCATTGATAATAAGTGGCTTTTGAAACAAAAAATCTCAAAAGACCTTAAAAATAAAATCTTGACCTTTTCATCATTTAAAGGAAGTTTACCATTTTCAAGAATCATCGAAACGTATAAATCATATGATTATTCCCTTTTACTTAGACCGTTTGAAGCTAGATACGCAAAAGCAGGATTCCCAACCAAGATTTCTGAAAGTTTAGAATATGGAGTGCCTCCTGTCACTAATTTTACTAGTGATCTTGGTTTATATCTTAAAAACGAAATCAACTGTATTGAAGTTCATGGTGATACTTCAGATGCTTTTAAGGATGCATTAGTCTTGGCCATATCTAAAACAATTGAAGAAATTAGAGATATGAAAATAAATGCCAAAAAGACAGCGGTTGAAAAATTAGATATTAAGAATTTCTATAAAGAAATGGATGAAATAGTAAATAATTAATTTATGAGAATATCTATTATTGGTCCAATTAAACAAAACGCTAAAGAAGGGAAAACAAACCCTAAGATTTTTATATATCAATCCGCTTTTGAAAAGCTCGGATATGAAACAAAACTGTTTTCTACATCTTTATCAAAGATTAAAGTTTTTAAATTGCTTTCCAATATAAAACAAGCATTACGTTATGGTGATTCAATTGTTTTGATGCTTGGAGGAAATGCTTGTCGTAAACTTCTTAAATTAATTCTTTTCTTCAATAAGAAGCGTAAAAAGCGTTTGATTCTTTGCCCGTTTGGAACAGGTCCACTTAATCCAATACTCAGCGGAAAGAGTCCTGAATTAGTGAATGATTTTATCATGGAGAGGAATTTCCACGGCATCAAAGATGAAAGAATGAAAAAAACACTTTCAAAGATAGATTGTGTTGTCGCACAAAACGACATATTAAAACGATGCTTTGTTGAATTCTATGAATTAAACAATGTGAAAGTATTGCCTAATTTTAGAATGCATTCAGAAATGAAAGAAATCTCAAAAAATTATAAAGAAAGAAGTATTGTTTTTATTTCTCGAGTAGTAAAAGAAAAGGGAATACTTGATTTAATCAAAGTTGTTTCAGAAATTAATAGTGATAAAAAAGATGAAGAAAAGATACATTTATGTATTTATGGCGAAAAGCATTTGAACAGTGAAGAAGATGCGCTATTCAACTCTTTATTATCTGACACAATTAAATACTATGGTCCAATTCCAAACGAATTAGTTCCTCAAACTATCTCTAACTATGCTTTTTCTTGTTTGCCCACTAAGCACAATGGTGAAGGTACCCCTGGTTTCATTGTTGAATCATTAATCGCGGGTGTTCCGGTTATTGCCTCATCATATAGTCAAGTGTCATCGATATTAACCGATGGCTACGATGGAATAATATTTAAATTAGGCGATTATAATGATTTAAAGGCAAAATTATGCAATGCTTTAGCCGATAAACTAGTTATTGACCAATATCATAAAAATGCATTTGAAAGTGGCCAAAAATATCTTTTTGAAAATAATAAAAATATTATTAAAGAGATTATTGAAGGCAAGAAGGCTTTGTAATTCTGATTATGAAAGTAGTGTTTTTCTCACATATCTACTCAGAAAATGGCTTAGCTAAATACTTACAAAGTAAAGGCAAAAAATTACCCGGTGTAGCCATTTCTAATTATGAAGAAGGTTTTATTAATTCTATAAAATTAATGAATGGTGTAGAACTAATTCAAATAAACCGAGAATTTTTCCCTTATTGCCAAAACCTTGATAGTGATTCACTTTCATCGATAAATAAAAACGACATTATTCTTTGTTCTCATAAATATCAAAATAGGTTCTTTTATAAAACAATCACAAAAGATAATGAAAAAAACAAAATCATTAAATCAGCAGATTTGTTTGTTTTTTCAACCTATCATGATTGGCGTTTATTTAAATATGTAAAGAAATTAAATAAGAACGCGAAATCTATATTAATTCTTCCCGATTTACCAAACCTTGTTATAAACAAAAGTTCATTTAAACACAAAATAGCAAGGAAATTGTTATCGATTAATTTCTTTAAAAAGTGTAAATACGTAGATGGTTTAATTCCAATAACAGATCACCTTGGCGAATACATGAATAAATATATTAAAAACTCTCTCACCATTGAGGGCGTTGTTAAAGATATAGATATTAACAAGCAAAGTCGTGATGGTTATAAAAATAGCATCATTTACTCTGGCGGTTTATCAAGAAAATACGGAATCATTGATTTAATTGAATCGTTTAAAGACGCAGGTTTATCAAATGAATATAAACTTATCATTTGTGGTAAGGGCGAATGCGAAAAAGAAGTGATTGATTATAGCAATAATGATGAATCCATTGAATATCTAGGTTTTATTCCTAGAAACAAAGTGTTATCTTTACTTTCAAACTCGGCTTATTTAGTTCTTCCTGAAAACCCGAACAACGAATATGCAAAATATAGTTTCCATTCTAAAATAATCGAGTATCTTGCATCTGGCACACCTGTGATTGGATATATGTATCCTGGTATTCCAAATCAATATTGCGATTTCATATTACAAATTAATGGTGGTGGAAAAGACATTAAAAAAGAGCTGACAAACGCGTTAAAACAATATACATCTATGAACAAAAAGGAAAATATTGATTTTGGTAACCGTGCGAAAGAATTTATAATAAACAGAATCTCAGAAAAAGCAATCGCACAAAAAATAAAAGGTTTTATTAAAACGTTATGAAAAAAGTATTAGTTTATTATAGTTATTCTCAAAAAAATGCTGGTGACATGGCCATTTGCTTTGGTTTACTTGATTTGTTAGAAGAGATGCCTGATTACGAGATTACAATGGTGTCTCGTTATGCAAAAAAAGACCCTCTGTTTAAAGAATCTAAAGAAATCATTAATAAATACCACCCATCAGTTCTTGTTAAACCTGGATATATTAATTTCGATAGATCTAAAGGCATTTTTTCGAAATTAAAGTCATATATTTCTGGTTGGTTTATTTCAACATTTGCTCGCTTTTCAAAGAGATTAAAAGAAGATATTAAAGATAAAGACCTCATTTTATTTAACGGGGGTAATTATTTAAGATGCAATTCAATGACTGATAAACTTCGCTTAAAAGCGTTGTTTTTCCCAATCAAATACGCAAAAAAGCATGGCAAAACAGTTATTTGTATGCCTCAATCAACCGCTAAAGCGAAGAATAAAACTTCTTTAAAGACAATCAAAAAACTTTGTGGTAATTTTGATCATATATTTATTAGAGATCCTATTTCCTATTCTTATTTCTTAGAAAACAATATATGCGATAAAACAAAGGTTTCTCAATCGTGCGATTTAGCTTTCTTTACTAAGAATCTATGCAAAGAAACTTATGATTTAGGGAAGAATGATTCATATAAGAATAAAATCGCTATTAATGTGCGATTAACTGGAATCGGAGATATTGGTTCTATAAGTGATGACAAGATTGCATTAATTAACAGCATCTATCTCAAATTAATCAAAGAGAATACAGATTCATTATTTACATTTGTTTGTCAAACAGAAAAAGATAATGAACCCATGGAAACATTTTATAAAAAACTTCAAGCTGATGGTGTAAACAACATCGCTTTTGTCAAGAGTAATGACGCTTATTATCTTAAAAACGTTTATTCAAAACATAACGTTCTCGTTTCGATGAGATTACACGCAAGTATATTATCTATTTCTTCAGGAACACCCGTTGTCGGTTTCGCATTCGAAGAATGGGGTTTTAAAAATGCAGGAATTTTAAAACAGTTTGGATTTAATAACCATTTAACATATGAAGGCATTTATAACGAAATACATTTATTAATTAATAAAGGAACAAATAGTGTTTCTTTAAAAGCCATTAATGATTATAAAAAGCAACTGCTTCAAGATTTATCAAAACGTTAAAACCTTTTATATCATTATATAATGATTTGTGCTAATATACTGATTACGACGGTATAAAGTTTTATGTACGCTTTTATTAAAAGAACATTTGATATAGTCTCATCATTCTTAGCAATTATTCTTCTATCTTTATTGCTAATTGTTTTAGCCTTGCTTGTTAAATTAAGTTCGAAAGGTCCTGTTTTATTTAAGGATGTAAGAGTAGGCAAGAAAGGCAAGACGATTAAGGTTTTAAAGTTTAGAAGCATGTATATCGACGCCGAAGAGAGATTAGAAAAGTACTTAACTCCAGAAGAAATAGAAGCTTGGGAAAAAGAAAGAAAAATCACTAACGATCCAAGAATTACTAAAGTTGGTAAATTCCTAAGAAAAACATCTTTAGATGAACTACCACAATTATTTAATATTTTATTTGGTTCCATGTCTGTGGTTGGTCCTAGACCTATCACAAAAAAGGAATTAGATGATAATTACACCGCTGATGAGCAGAAACTTCTTCTTTCCGCTAGACCTGGTTTAATCTCTAACTGGGGCGTAAACGGAAGAAGCGAAGTGTTGTTTTCTGATGGTAAAAGACAGCAATTGGAATTGGAATATTTTAAGAAAAGAAGCTTATGGTATGATCTAAAACTCATATTTAAAGCTATTGGTGTTGTCTTTTCATCAAAAGGAGCGAGTTAAGATTATGAAAATATTAGTTACAGGTGCCGCTGGATTTATAGGAGCGTTTCTATGCAAGCGTCTTTTAGAAACCACTGACCATCATATTTTTGGTTTAGACAACATCAATGATTATTATGATGTTTCTTTGAAAGAAGCGCGATTAGATATGCTTAAACTATATAATAACTTTAAGTTCATTAAAGGCGATATCTCTGATAAATCATTTATTGATAATTTATTCAATGAATATAAGTTTAATATCGTTGTTAATTTAGCCGCTCAAGCTGGTGTTAGATATTCCATTGATCATCCAGATGTATATATTCAATCTAATGTTATTGGATTCTATAACATCCTAGAAGCATGTAGATATCATCCAGTTAAACATCTTGTATACGCTTCTTCATCTTCTGTCTATGGTGGAAATCAAAAAGTACCATTTAGCACCGATGATAAAGTGGATAATCCAGTAAGCTTATATGCTGCAACCAAAAAATCTAATGAATTAATCGCTCATGCTTATTCTAAACTCTATAACATTCCTACAACTGGATTAAGATTCTTTACAGTATATGGACCAATGGGTAGACCTGATATGGCGTATTTCTCATTTACCAATAAACTCATTAAAGGTGAAACCATTGAAATCTTTAATTATGGCAATTGCAAGAGAGACTTCACTTATGTAGATGATATTGTTGAAGGTGTTATTAGAGTAATGAATAAAGCACCTGAGAAAAAGAATGGTGAAGACGGATTACCTATCCCTCCATATAAGATTTATAACATTGGAAACAATAGTCCAGAAGACTTGATGGAATTTGTAAAAGTGTTATCAGAAGAACTCGTTAAAGCGGAAGTATTGCCATCCAATTTTGATATCAAATCTCATATGAAATTAGTACCAATGCAAAAAGGCGATGTACCAATTACATATGCAGATACATCTGATTTAGAAAGAGATTTTGGATATAAACCATCCACAAGTTTAAGAGAGGGTCTTAGAAGATTTGCGAAGTGGTACGCAAGCTTCTATTTAAAAAGATAATAAGTATATTTAGAAGTAATAAAATATTGAATAAGTGCAACTTCTGCACTTTTTCTTTGCATATAAATCCTTAATATATATAATATAAAGGAAAAGAGGTGCAATTATGACACTTAAAGAAATACGCAAAAATTGCAAATTAACACAAAAAGAAGCATCCCAAGTCGTGGGTATGCCTTTAAGAACATATGTTTCTTATGAAGTAGATGAAAAGAAAGCAGATCAAATCAAATTACAAGGTATTAAAGATAGATTAAATGAATACGCTAGTAAAGATACCACAATATTAAAAGATAAAGTCTTATTAATTACTGGTGGTACAGGATCATTTGGTCATGCAGTCGTAGATAGATTCTTAAATACAGACATTAAAGAAATCAGAATCTTATCTAGAGATGAAAAGAAACAAGATGATATGCGTAAAGCATACAACAACGATAAATTAAAATTCTATATCGGTGATGTCCGTAATCTCGATAGCATCATCGATGCCTTTAAAGGTGTTGACTATGTCTTTTCCGCTGCAGCGTTAAAACAAGTCCCATCTTGTGAATTTTACCCCATGGAGGCGGTCCGCACTAACGTCATGGGCAGTGATAACGTCATTACCGCCTGTGTCCGTAATCACGTTAAGAAAGCCATCTTCTTATCAACAGATAAAGCCGCCTACCCCATTAACGCTATGGGTATCTCTAAAGCCTTAATGGAAAAGAACGTTATTGCTAGAAGTAGACAACTCTTAAAAGATGATACAGTCTTATGTTTAACTAGATATGGTAATGTTATGGCCTCTAGAGGCTCTGTTATCCCATTGTTCTTAAATCAAATCCATGAAGGTAAACCCATTACCATCACTAATCCAGATATGACTAGATTCATGATGACATTAGATGACGCTGTGGATCTTGTCTTATATGCCTTTGAACATGGTGAACAAGGTGACTTATTCGTCCAAAAAGCACCTGCAGCCACAATTGATACACTCGCTAAAGCGGTTATCGAATTAACAGGTTCTAAAACCGGTATTAGCTATATTGGTACAAGACACGGTGAAAAGCTATACGAAACATTAGTGACACAAGAAGAAATGTTAAAATCCATCGATATGGGTAACTTCTTCTGCGTGAAAGCGGATAACCGTGACTTAAACTATGATAAATATTTCTCTAAAGGAAATAAAAAGTTAAACTTAGGTGAGAGCTATACATCCCATAACACCGCCAGATTAGATGTCGAAGGAATGAAGAAACTCTTAAAGAAATTAGAATTATTCGGTGGTCCAGTCAAACAACATGAATAAGGAGGACTATAATATATGCCTTTTCAAAATAATGGAAAAATCAAATTAATGATTATCGTCGGTACTAGACCCGAAATCATTAGATTAAGCGCAGTAATCAATAAATGTCGCGAATACTTTGATACCTTACTCGTCCATACTGGACAAAACTATGATTACACCCTTAATGGTATCTTCTTCAAAGATTTAAAAATCAAAGATCCTGATATCTATTTAAACGCTGTTGGTAAAGACTTAGGTGAAACCATGGGCAACATCATCGCTAAAAGCTATCAAGCGATGGTGGACCTACGTCCAGATGCTGTCCTCGTATTAGGGGACACCAATAGCTGCTTATCAGTCATAGGCGCCAAAAGATTACATATCCCAATCTTCCACATGGAAGCGGGCAATAGATGTAAAGATGAATGCTTACCAGAAGAAACCAATAGAAGAATCGTTGATATCATCTCTGATGTTAATTTAGCCTATAGTGAACACGCTAGACGTTATCTAGCGGACTGTGGTCTTCCTAAAGAAAGAACCTATGTCACCGGTTCACCAATGAGTGAAGTCTTATTCAATAACTTAGAAGATATCAATAATAGTGATATCCTCACTAAATTACATTTACAAAAAGGAAAATACATCCTTTTAAGCGCACACAGAGAAGAGAATATCGATACCGATAAGAACTTCTATAGCTTATTCAATGCGATTAATAAACTCGCTGAGAAATATGATATGCCTATTCTCTATAGCTGCCACCCAAGAAGCAAAAAGAAATTAGAACAAACAGGTTTTAAATTAGATAAACGAGTTGTGATGCATGAACCATTAGGATTCCATGATTATAACAACTTACAAATGAATGCCTTCTGTGTCGTATCCGATTCCGGAACATTACCCGAAGAATCAAGTTTCTATACTTCAATTAATAAACCTATCGCCGCGGTGTGCATTAGAACAAGCACCGAAAGACCAGAAGCCTTAGATGAAGCTTGCTTTGTCCTCGCTGGTATTGATGAAATCAATCTCTTACAAGCCGTAGAGGTCGCAGTAAATAACAAGAATGGCTGTAAACCAGTTAGAGACTACACCGATACAAATGTATCCGATAAAGTTGTGAAATTAATCCAATCCTACGTAGGTGTAGTCAACAAGATGGTGTGGAGAAAAGACTAAATATATGAAAGTATTAGTCACTGGTAGTAATGGCTTTATAGGTAAACACATGTGCCTTCATCTAGAAAGGCATGGTTTTACCCCTTTAAAGTACGATATAGACAAGAAAGAAGAAGACTTGCTTAATTATATTAAGGAATGTGATTTCATCGTCCATCTCGCCGGTATTAATCGCCCCTTAACTACAGAAGAGTTTTATGATGGAAACACAAATTTTACTAAGAAGTTATGCGATTATGTTAAACAATTAAATAAAAACGTTCCCATCATCATGTCTAGTTCCATCCAAGCCATATTAGATAATGACTATGGTAAAAGCAAAAAGATGGGGGAAAATTATTTATTAAATTCTGGTTTACCAGTTTATATCTACCGTTTAGCGAACGCCTTTGGTAAGTGGTGTAGACCTAATTATAATTCCGCTTCCGCGACATTCTGTTATAACATCGCTCATAATCTTCCTATTCAAATTAGAGATAGAGATTATGTCGTTCACTATAACTATGTCGAAGATATCGTCGAAGAATTCATTAAGGTAATTAAAGGTGATCAAAAAGGAAGTAAAAATATCTTATATGTTAATCCCACCTATGATTGTTCTTTAGGAAAACTCGCTGACTTACTCTATTACTTTAAACAAGAAGTGGAAAGTGATAGACACCTTCCCATTATCCATGACGAATTCGAATTAAAGTTATTCAAAACCTTCTTAGATTATCTATCCGATGAAGGATATACATATAATTATGCGACGGACGCTAGAGGTTCCTTTGAAGAATTATATAAATCCAAGAAGTGGGGACAAATAAGTGATAATGTCGCTTATCCAGGAATCACCAAAGGTGGACATTATCACACTTATAAAAAAGAAATCTTTTATACAGTAATAGGTAAGTGCGATATCAAACAAAGAAACATTAAAGATAATAGTGTTTTAGAGGATATCGTCGATGGAAACAATCCTCATCCAGTCAATATCATCCCTTATTACACACATCAAATAACCAATATTGGTGATATCAATAGTCATACGATAATGTGGATCAGTGAGATATATAATCCTGATACCCACGATACATATAGAGAAGAAGTAGATAAATAAAAATTATCTACTTTTTATTACCATCAAACGGGGGTTAAAAAAGGGGTTAACAAAGGGGTTAAGATGGGGTATAATGATCTCATGAAACAAGAAACAATTAACAAGATTAAAGAGCTAAATGAAAGAATAAAACAACTACCTAAGGGATATATATCCATTAAGAATATAGGTGGTAATATTTACTATTACCATCAATGGTCAGAGAACGGTAAAAAGAATAGCAAATATGTCAATGGACAAGAATTATATGACCTTGATATCTTAATTAAAAAAAGACAACTATTAGAGCAACAACTAAAACTTCTAAAGAAAGGATTCCAATCTTCTGAACTTTTATATTGTTCATTGATGCACTTAAATAATCAGGTCGTAGACTTAACCATTTCTTTTGAAACGGGAAGAATTCACACTATTGGTGATGTCTATTTAAAAGAACTACTTCCTATAGGTGTTAAAGATATAAAATCCCTTCTTGACTGGTGGAATGATAGAAGTATCCCATTAACTAGAAGTGGTATTAGAGATGCTTTAGATAAACTTAATATCTCTGATCCAAAAGTATTGTTATTAAAATGTTTTGGCTTAAGTTTATCTGATCAATATTGGATTAAACCAAAAGATGAAAATATATCCTGGGAAGATATCAACTTCTTTGAAAATGACTTCTCAGAAGATTTAGGAACCATTTTATTAAATGGTAATAAACGAAAGAAGGAATTGAATCTTTCTTCCCCTGATAGCACATCTGTAGGTAATTTAAAAAAGCGTTGGAAGATTATTAACAATAAAAGAGTAATGATGAAAGGTGGCTCTAATCCTTATCGACAAGAACCATTCAACGAAGTAGTAGCCTCTGAAATAGCCTCTATATTAGGTTTAGATTCTGTTCAGTATTCATTCTTTGATGATGGAGATTATCCATATTCCAAATGTGAAGATTTTATTAATAATAGCCAAGACTTAGTTACTGCCTATCAAATTAATAAAGTGTTAAAGAAGAATAATAACGACAGTGCTTATTCCCATTTTGTGAAATGTGCTCATCATTTAGGCATTGAAAATGTGGAAGATTATTTAGATAAATTAATCGTCTTTGATTTCATCATCGCTAATGAAGATAGACACTTTAACAATTTTGGTTTTATTAGAGACGCAATTACATTAAAGTTTATTGGTCCGTCCCCTATCTTTGATAGTGGTGCTTCTTTTGGTTTTGATAAACTCACATTTGATATCAAACCATTTAAGGATATTGTTTCTAAACCATTTAAAGAAAAACCATTAGAACAATTAAAGTTAGTTAAATCCTTTAAATGGTTAAGTATAGATAAACTAAATATACTTAAAGAAAGAATAAAACCATTATTTTTACAATTTGAATCAAAATACTTAGATAAAGAAAGAATCACTGCGATTAGTGATTCCCTTATTGCGAGAGTGGATTTCTTAATTAAAAATTACCTTTAAATCTATTTACTAATATGCAATTTTCTAATTGCGGATTCTGCAGTTTCTAAATCAATAAGCCCATCATCATATAAGTGCATGATTTGTTGGGCTTTTTCACTAGGAACTTTGCCATCTATAGAATTAACATTTATCGCAAAAGCAACCAAATCTTCTTTTTCTGGTAATGTCAAATCAAAAGGTAATCCTTTCCTAAGCATTACTTGATTTAAAAATAGTGTAATTGCGTAACTTGTGGTGATGCCAAGTTTATTAAATATCTCATCACATTTTCTTTTTGTTTCAGGTGTTACCCTTGTATGTATTATTTCGGTCTTTTTCATAAAATATCCTAATAACACTGTATCACAAAAGTTATACATACTGCACCTTATAATCAAAATATTGATAAGTTGGAACCGTTATTTGAGAGCAAATAGCATCCATATTTTTTAAAGTGCAATCTTAAAGTGCAATTGCACAAAAGAATTGCACTTAAGAAAAAATAGACTTTCTTCAAGCCTATTTAATTTCTTTCGTTATTACAACATTAACACCTAATCCTAATACATCTTTGATAGCGATATCCCCAATCACTGTTGGGGCTTTTACGCTTGCCCTATTAATAATTTCCATAACCTCAAAGATTTTTTCTTTAGGAATCGGTTTATCCGTTTTCACGGACACTAAGGTGTCCTCTCGATTACTCACTCTAATTGAGGAAGTAATGATTCTTGTGGGGTGAGTAACTTCACTAATCGCGTAATCCTTACCGCGCATACAAGTGTTCCCGGTGACATTTAAATCATCATCAATCGTTAATTGACAACCCCTAGGACAAACAATACACACAAATTCTCTTTTCATCGTCCATTCACCTTCACACAAATATCGTTTTCTAAATTAGCTAATTTACTATTACTAATCTTGATTAAATTCATTTCACTGGGGATACACGCTATTTTGTTCATGCGATAGATCACTTTATCCCCACTTACTATTTCAATAACTGCATTTTTAATCGGTGTTCTCACTCTAAACTTTAATGTCACATCATCACTAGTGTCTTTATGGATATTTTGAGGAACAACATAAGACACATTATCAGACGGAATAACTTTAATATAACTACCTTTAGATGATAGACCTTTAATATATTTAGAAGCCCCTATTCCTGCACTTCTTCCTTCATCGGTGACAAAATCGACGACATCATGGACATGTAAACAGTTACCACAGCTAAATATACCAGGTATACCTGTTTCCATATCTTCATTAACAATTGCGCCCTTCGTGGAGCTAATTGGGCAATCAATATTCTCTAATAAAGATATATAAGGAATTAAACCAACAGAAAGGATTAATGTATCGCATTTTATCTCTTGTTCGCTTCCTTCGATTGGTCTTAATTTTTCATCAACTTTCGTTAAAACTACTTTTTCTAATCTCTTTTTACCAATAACTTCTTTAATCGTCGTAGAGAGATATAAAGGAATATTATAGTCATTTAAACATTGAGCGATATTTCTATTTAAACCATTGCTATATGGCATTAATTCGCAAACACAGATGACATTCGCCCCTTCTAATGTTAAGCGTCTAGCCATAATAAGACCAATATCGCCACTGCCTAAGATAACGATATTTTTACCGCACATATAACCGTGGATATTTAAATACCTCTGCGCCGCTCCCGCGGTAATAACACCCGCACATCGAGAACCCGCGAGTTGAATTGCTCCCGCGTTTCTTTCATAACAGCCTGTCGCCATGACAATCGCCGTAGCTTCAATTTCCTCAACACCCTCATCTTTAGAGGCGAATAAAACATGTCTATCCTTAGTTATTTCCATAACATAGGTGTTAAGTAAATAAGGAATATTTAATTCTTTGACTTGTTTAGCGAATCTAGAGGCATATTCCGGACCGGTTAATTCTTCTTTAAATTCGGTTAAACCAAAACCATTATGGATGCATTGATCTAAAATGCCTCCTAATTGATTGTTCTTTTCCAAGATTAAAATATCATCAATGCCTTGATGTTTGGCTTCGATTGCCGCGGCCATACCCGCGGAACCACCTCCAATAATGACTAAATCAACATGACGCATATATTTAATCTTTCACTTTCTCTAAAAGGATATTACTGCCTTCATCATCTAAAGGTATATCTAATGGGGAAACACCATAATGCTTCGCTAATAAGAGGACAATCTTAGATTGACAGAATCCACCTTGGCATTTACCAAATCCCGCTCTTGTTCTTCTTTTCACACCTTTAACTGAGTGAGGTGGACAACTTCTATTTAATTGATCCATGATTTCTCCTAATGTGACCTTTTCACAAGAGCAAATCACTTCACTATAGTTTTCATGTGAATTAATAAAGGAATAATCTTTATTTTGTTCGGCATAATATAATCTTTCGACTTTTCTCACATTTGGATTAAAGTCTTCTTTTTCTTTTAATTCCATTAATGGTTTCACTAAATCATTAACCACATATTTAGCGATCGCTGGAGAAGAGGCAATTCCCGGACTTTCAATCCCAGCGACATTAATAAATGTCTTATCTGTTTTCGCGTATTCAATAATGAAATCATGTCTCGAACAGGATGGTCTTAATCCAGAGAATGTTCTAATCACTTGATTAAATGGAACAGAAGGAACTAAGTCTAAGGCTTGTTCTTTGACATTCTTTAAAGTTAAAGCATCGGTGGATACATCATCTTTATCCGGGACTGGTTCAGAGCTAGGACCTACGATATAGTTTCCGGATGTCGTAACACTCACTAAAATTCCTTTACCTTTTTCACTAGGTAATGGGAATATGGTTCTATTCACTAAACCCGCTTTATAATGGTCTAAAACATAATATTCACCTTTTCTCGGCGTAATAGACCAATCAATAGGTTCAATCATACTAGCGATATTATCCGCGTAATTACCCGCGCAGTTAATGACTATCTTCGCTTCATATCTATTCTTTTTAGTGTGAATAACATGAATATCCTTTTCTTTACTAATATTAATAACTTCTTCACTTAAAAGAAGTGTCACCCCATTATCAATCGCATTTTCCATCGCTCTTACGGTTAAGTTAAATGGATCAATAATGCCACATGTCGGAGCGAATAACGCCATCTTCACATTAGGATTAATATTAGGTTCTAACGCCAAAACTTCTTCTTTATTCAATAATTGAACAGGAACACCGTTAACTTTGGAACGTTCCGCTAAATCTTTGAGAAGTGGAATTTGTTCATCATATATCGCTACCGTTAATGAACCAAGGCGATAGAAAGGAACGTTTAACTCTTTAGTTAACTGATCATACATAGGATTACCTAAAACATTAAATTTCGCTTTTAATGTTCCAGGAACTGGATCGTAACCAGAATGGATGATCGCGGAGTTCGCATTAGTAGTGGCGTTACCCACATCATTACACTTCTCAATAACACCCACTTTTAAATGGTATCTTGAAAGTTCTCTTGCAATAAGAGTGCCTGTAATACCCGCGCCGATAATAACTATGTCAAACATACAAAACTATTTTAGAACATAATTTTCTAAAATAAAAAGATTTATATAAAAACCTTGTTAGTTATATCCTTCATAAAGGATAATAATCATAAAGGAGGATATATTATGAAAAAGAACATAATTATTTTAAATGCCCTGTTATTAGGGGGTTTAGTAACCTCAATATCCACTTTTAATAATAAAGCATCTTATCTTTCTGTTCATGCGATTAATGGATGCGTATACTCAACAAGTTTACCCACCACAATTGATTTAAAT
>JAILGI010000019.1 GCA_024696885.1 Bacilli bacterium | reverse complement strand
GACTAATATATTAAGCGACTTATCCGCCGACTTAGCTCAATTGGTAGAGCAACTGAATCGTAATCAGTAGGTTGTTGGTTCAATTCCGATAGTCGGCACCACTCAGATAGTTATATACTCAGTATATAGAATACAATATTTCGTTAGTATTGATTGCAAACAGGCCCGAAAAATCAGTATGTCTGTAGGTAAACGTAAACAGGCAAAAGATGAGGGCTTTTTGTTTTATGAATTTTTATCTGAAAAATAAGCCGATGTCATGTCTCAAAAACCAAGAGATTCCAAAGAAAGCTTATTCGCTCGTGGTGGAATTTCCCTCATGCTCGGCTATGGTACATTAATTACCATTAATACATTATTAGCTTTCTTCTTGGCCCCATTATTTAATTCTGGTGTGGCAATTAATAGTTTCTCCGATTTATGTAACCTCATTGGTGGAATTATTGAAGTATATGGTTTAAATGTCACCGCACAAGCACAAACATGTGCATTCTATGTCTTATCATTATCTGAACTCTTCCACGTGTTAGGAATGACATCTATCCGTAAATCATTTGTTCATAATTTCAAAACCAAGAATAAATTATTATGGTTATCATTCTTCCTTGGTATCGCCTTACAAGTTGGCGTGGTCTTAATTCCAGGCATTAATACATTCTTCAAATGTGGAACACTTAATGGCTATCACTGGTGATTAATCTTTGGATTAAGTATCCTTCCATTAATTGTTCACGAAATCGTGGCCTTAGTTCTCTTTATCAAAGATAAAACCAAAAAGAATTAAGTTCTCTAAATTATTTAAATTTAACAAGCTCTCGCTTGAGCGCTTTGTTTTATTTATTGAACGGATACAATCCCACTAACATAATTCCTGGGATTTATGTTAAAATAAATTAATGGGTGTTTTATGAATAAATTAATCAAACTATTAGTGTTCCCATTTCTTCTCATCTCTTTAACAGGATGTGATTTAATGGACGACATTTTTGGGAAAGAAACCGATGTTATTCATACTAAAACATATGAACCAGTAACTGGCAAATACGTTTTGTATGAAGCTCTTGATAAAAGAATTACTGATATTTCAAATACCTATTTTGAAATTGATGGCAAAGCCATGTCTTTAAAATATTATGAAAAGGGCAACCTTAAAAAAGAAGGCCAAATTCAAAAGTTATTAACAAGAAAAGATTACATCGGTTATTACAGTGATGTTCTTCACTTCAACGTAAAAGTGGGTAAAACCGCAGAACATATCTCTACATATACTGAAAGCTTAGAACCAATTAATCAATTTAGAATTATTCAAGAATACTATAATCCTGGTGATGCTTTATATTATTTCTCTGAACTTCCATATATCATGGGTACTTATGTTAGAGAAGGTGAACAATTCGTTCCTGAAAAGCCACATAAAAACGATAAAGACTATTTAACTCCCACTGAAAATGATTTCACTGCAGCGATTAACGGTAAATATGCTTTAGATGAAAACCATTATTTCTATTTTTTAAATCCATGTGGTTGGTCGACCCCTAATGGTGGATTCCTCGAATCGTTCTTCCAATATTATTCTTCTGAATTAGAAAAACCAATCGAAGGGTTTATTTGGGGTTATTCCGCTGATGGCAGTGATAATGTCAGAAGAAAAACTTTTTTCATTAGAACATATAGAGATTGTGTTGATTGGGGTAAAGAACAACCAGGAAGAATTCATTTCTACTACAACACCTTTGAAGGTCAAGGTGAAGATACTGACATGCTTTTCCATTATGGAGAAATTGATTTCTCAAATGGTATCTTAAATTCCTTTACCTTCGAGCATCTTTCTAGACCATGGACAGATGCTGAATGGAAACCATACCTTAGTGGAGAAGTCGATAGAATGCCAGACAATATCCTCTATGATTTTGTCGGTGGGACATACGCGAAAGTTTCATAATTATATTTTTCTCAGCATACGAGTTTTCAATATTATTAAATAAAAATTAATTTTTAATTGCATATTTTTTTCTTGTTTATACTATTATATTAAGGCGGTTTAGTTGCCGACTTAGCTCAATCTGGCAGAGCAACTGAATCGTAATCAGTAGGTTGTTGGTTCAATTCCGACAGTCGGCACCAAACATATGAAACCGCTCCTTAAATTTGGACCAAAACTGGCCCAATAAAAAGGAACAAGTCTATAAGAAAGATCCCTCTTAAATTAGAGGGTTTCTTTATTTTTAGTAAACAATTGATAGTCTTTATTCAATAATAATAAATAAATAATATATTATAAATACATGAAAAAATTATTAACCCTTGGATTACTTTTATCCCTTATATTTACCGGATGTTCTTCCTCTAATCATGAACCAGTTGATGATGGACATAATAATGGTGGAAACAACACTGAAATATCAGTTCATGTTGAAACAGTGGATTTAGACCAATCATCATTAACATTCTATGAAGACGATGAAGAAACCACTTTAACCGCGACTGTTTTACCTAGCGACGCTGATAATAAAGAATTAACTTGGTCGAGTAGTGAACCCTCTGTCGCCACTGTGGATGATAACGGAACAATCACCCCCGTTAAACCAGGAAACGCTGTTATTACCGCGACAAGCGTCGATGGTTCCAAAAAAGCTAACTGTGCAGTTACAGTGAACGTTCCTAATTATGTTTTACACGGATTATACCGTTATGAAACCGAATGGACTGATAAACAAATGATTTATAACGATAAATCAGAATCAGAATATATGCTTTTAGGCGTTCAGTTATATAAAGATGATGTTTTTAAAGTTCATATGTATGGTGATATCTGGTATGGAGCCTCTCAAATCAAGAGTTCCGTTCATTCTGGATTAGTCAGTGCTGCACCAACAGATGACAATATCAAAGTCCTCTCCACTGGTATATATGACATTTATAGCAGTTATAACGAATTTGAAGGTGGACATATCTATTTAGCAAAAGTCGGTAGTATCGATTCCTCACAAACCAATGTCCCAGTGAGTGACATCACCTTAAACCGCGATGGTAAATATCTACAATTTAGACATGAATATAATCTCACCGCGAAGATTTATCCAAATCACGCGACCAATAAAAAAGTTTATTGGTATACCTCTGATGAAAGCATTTGTCGAGTCACCAGTGGAGGACGCGTTATCGCTAAAGAGAAGAGTGGCACTGCGACCATTACCGCTAGAACTGAAGATGGTAATAAATCCGCGACATGCTTAATTTGTGTCAGCGCTGATGCTACCCCAGCATATTTCCTAACTGGTCGTATCGGTGGTCGTTCCTATTCCTATGGTAATTATGCTTACGCCGCTTTACCTTTAGGTTCTGGTCAATATTTCATTCCTAATGTTGACTTAGTCAAAGGTGATGAAATTAAGATCATGTTGAAAGATGGTTCCTATTTACATAGCACAAGCGCTATTGGTAATCCTGTTTATACCTATGAAACTAGTGAGAACAAATCAGTGAATATGTATCTCGATACCACTAAGACAAAAGACTATTTAACCGCTGTCAATAGAGCGTCTCGTGATATTTATATCAACTTCCCATCTGATACAAATAATGATGGTAAATGCGCTTGGATTTGGGTATCAGGACCGGAAATCGAATCTAAATGGATTAAATCCAATAGTCTCATCAGTGGTTCTAGAGGTAGTAGATTTAACATTTCTAAATTTGCCACTTCCTTCACCTTTGTAAGGGCTAGTCAATACGCCACACCAAATGAAGAATATAGTTCCATTGGATCAAGTGATAGAACCTTTGGTCCAGTCACCATCACTAACGACTACGAATACACAGTCAGTTAGAATGAATAAATAATCTTATAGAGCAACTGAATCGTAATCAGAAGGTTACGGTTCTTTTCTTATATGACTCATTTACTTTGTATAATGAATATATGAAGTCATTATCAAAAAAAGATATAGTAGTGCTCACTATTTATTCTTTAGTGATGCTTTCTTTATACATCTCTTTTCTCAT
>JAILGI010000072.1 GCA_024696885.1 Bacilli bacterium | reverse complement strand
TTTTCATATAACACCTTAACGATGTCATCTGGTACCTTTGCGCATTCCGGTCTTTTGGAATTAAATTCCATTGATCTTTCTAATGTAGAAGGGAATAAAACAAGGACTTTTTTATCGTATTCCGGCGTTGTTTTTAAATATTTGAGTCTTACTTCGTTGACATCATTTAACGCGTCTAAAATGACGGTAACGCCATCTATTTGACCATATTCATGGATTCTCTTTTCAAAGAGTTCCCATACTTCTTTTTGTTTACTTCTATCGTGATAATCGCCACCAGTGAGTTCCATCCTAATATCATCACTATTGAGGATAAGGGTGTTCTCGTGGTTCTTTTGGTATTCCTTAGCCCAAGTTGTCTTACCTGAAGCGGGGAATGCAGAGAGCATAATTAATGTTTTCATATCTATCTCCTTAAGTGTCCAACCTTCAAAAGGATATAAACATTATATTTATATATTTATTGATTTCAACAAAAAGGATTATTTTTCAAAATTTGGTTGTTTAACCATGAAATTATAAAACCTAGGTAATGAAAGCGCTATTTTGCCGCGTTCATTCATATAAATCAAGCCGCGCCTAATTAGTCTTTCTCGATATACAAAATAAGATTTTTCATCAAATGTGACTTTTTTAAGAACGCTTTCTATACTGGCTATTTCTCCATCAAAAGATTTTAATAGTGACCTTTCACTATTTGGTAAAACCGACCATATTTTTTCATACACATAAATTGATAAATATTGATCTAATTCTGGATAAATTTTGGTAATATTACCGTATTTAGAAAATAAATACCCCACTACCTGATATGCAAATGCATAACCTTTTGTTAAGTCAGCTAAACTAGCAATAGTCTTTTCATTTTCTTTGCTAAAAATAGAGGCATATTCTTTCTTTATCAATTCTAAATCTAATGGACCAAGATCTATTTTTGGAGCCCTATATAAAAAGGTGAGATTTTTGTTATTTTGTAAAGAATAAACGTTTTCATATAAACCAGTCATTAATGTAAAAACTGGATAATCATTTCTTAATAAACTTTGAAAGTCATGTGCAAAAGATCGCATATGTGTATTATTTGAAGCTTCATCGATAGTAATTAATACTTTTTTATTGTTCTTCTTTAATTCCGTGAGCATTTTATCAAGTATGGTCTTGATATTAGAAACTGGAGTTTCTCCTTCAATTGAAAACCCAAAGCCATGGAATGAAAATGAAAATGATTTTGTAATAAACAAATGTTTAACCCGAGCGTTTTCATAAATGCCCGAAGCAATTTGTTCAAGTATCTCACGATTTGGATTGACATCAATTACAATCCAATCTTTTTTCTTTTCCATAGTTTTTGATACATTTGTGAGTAAAACAGTCTTTCCAGAACCTCTAACGCCACTGATGATATAGATTCGAGACAAAGGAAAATCTAGGCAAAAATCATTGCAAATTTTATCTGAGATGTGTTCTCTATTAATGTAACTTGATGGCATTTGGCCGAATGTTATTGAGAATTTGTTGTCCATATTGACCCCCATTTTTTGTTAGGTTTGTTAGGTTTCATTTTTTGTTAGGTTTGTTAGGTTTGTTAGGTTTATTATAGCAAATTTATTTTATAAAACAACAAAAAAGAGTTGGTTTTTACCAACCCTTGTTCGCTTATTGATTCTTTCTGAGTTCCTCAACGAGGTGGACATCATCAAGAGGACGATAGAAGTGATAACCTTGACAGGCACAGTTCTTATTCATATCTCTTAATAATAGATATTGATCACTATTTTCCACACCGACGAAGGTAATCTTTAAGCTGTTATTCTTGGCTTCTTCGTTGATACTTTTAACTTCGTTAAGGTGTTTACCATTAACTTCGATATCACTGACGAGTTTACGACCGATTTTGACTTCATCAAAGCCTAAATCTTTGAGTTTATCCATGGAGACGAATTCACCACTGTATTGGTCACAAATAAGCGCGACGTGTAAGTTAGACATACTCTTACTAACCGCTTTAAATTGACCTAAGTGATCGAATACTTCTTTTTCCGTAATTTCAAATCCTAAGAACTCTTTTGGTAAGTGATAGGTATTTTGTAAATCATAAATTCTCTTCACGAAGTTAGGATCGGTAAAGAAGGAATAGTCAGTATTGATGGTTAATCTTGTAAAGCCAAAGACTTTAAAGGTTGTTAAACCAAATTGTTGATATAAACCGCCTATGTAGTCTAGTAAGGTGTTAGAAATGAGGGATATCTTACCATTTTGACCAGCGACACGGATTAATTCATCAGCGTTAAAGACCATGTTACGGTAATTATCGGAAAGACGGATAAGAATTTCAGCGCCGAAGATGGATTTATCGTGGGCTCTCACCATTGGTTGAAGAGCGACGGTAAATGTCTTATTGACGAATTGATCTTCGATAACGGATAGCATGAACTTCGTTTTACTCGCCGGTCTAGTGTAATCACCATCTGGGAAGTAAATTTGATCTTTACCAGTTTCAATAGCTAAGTTGGTGTAATGTCTTAATGTGTACTTCAAGAATGCATCCGCGGTTGGATATTGTTGAGGGAAGGCATATGGAAGATATGTCACATTAAATTGATAATTAACTCCGTTAAGTGGGTAATTCATCTTTGTTAATTCATACACTTTTTCGCAGAAGTTAACGAGGTCAACGTGACCAACTTCTGGAAGCAAGATAGCGATTGTTTGAGGGTTATAGTAATAGATGTTAGATTTAATCTTGGAAGTGGTTTTCACACTGCTGATAAATTGACGCATGAGGTACAATAACCCTTCACTTCCCGCGTCTTTTAAGATTTCTTCGTGGTTATCCACTCTCAAGAGGAGGACATATCCACGAGCGTTAACAGAGTACAAATTGTTCATCATTAACACTAGCGATGGATAGGAGTTGATGAGTAAATCTTTATCAAATCTATCTGTGGTCATCTCTGCATCATGGATGTTACGAACGAATAATCTCTTTAAACGCGTCTTAGTGTCGTTTAAAGCTAATGATACTTCGTAATTATTACCATCAATCGTAGTTAACATCTTCTTCGCGGTTTTTAATGGACACTCTTTGCAAGGGGCGTCTAAACCATATAAAGCTTTGTAACACTTTTCACCATATTTTGCGTTTGGATAAAGAATTGTTAAGTGTTCCGAGAAACCAACGAGAGTGAAATCGTCTGGATCAATACGATACACCGCTGATTCGGTGGCTTTTAAAACGTTATTGATTTCCTTAAAAGTATCAGCGAAGGTATCTTCTTTCGCACTGATTAAGAAAAAGTCAGCGATACGATAGGAAAGAATATAGAGAGATTCACGAATATAGGAATCGATTTGTAAGTTCTTTTCTTTATTAAAGAAATAGATGATTGCTTTTACTTGTTCTTTCTCTTTTAAGATGTAGTAGAAGCCACTGTAGACGTTGATGCGGTCCAAATACTTAGCTAGGGAGTAATTCGCGTCTCTACGCGTGGAAAAATAGTAAGAACCATCTAAATCAACGACATCGTTCATTGTGTTGATGAAGCCTTTATCCACTTCTTGTCCTTCTTTAAAGAGTTCATTACCTTTTTCAGAGGCCTCCATAAGGGTTCTAAATTTATAATCATAATCATCGTAAACAAAGATACCCGCGGTCTTAATACCTAAGAAAGAGATAACCATGGTTAATGTTGATTTTAATAATTCCATGGAGTGTTCCTTATCACTACTCACTTTGTTTAAGAAGGATAAAGCGTTAAGGATACGCGACATGTTATTTAAATTAACGGAGTTTTGTAAGATTTCACTATCGCTTAAAACCGATAATCTAGATGGGAAATAGAAGTTAATTAATTGCCCTTGTCTTCTCGCATATCTTAAGTCAGGGATTAATTCATCAATATTGGAATATGGATAGCAAACAAAGGAGAAACGTGGTCCAATCGTCGCTAAACCATCATATGTCTTCTTATTGATACCTAATTCTCTCATCGCTCCTAAAAGGTATTCTTTGGTTCTGGAGAAGGAATTTAAGTGAGGAATAAAGGCGTAAACACCATCATTATTCTCGTTTGGAGCGAATAAGATATCGTCAAAATCAGCGAATGTTTTCTTCAAGACTTTCACGACATAAAGGAATTCTTCATTCTCTAATCTGTCATCTTCAATATCATAGAAGACCTCCACTATGGCGTTTCTAAAATTCTGCGCGCAGTAGATGAGTTGTCTTAGATTATCTTTAAATGATTTTAAGGTGATGTATCTTAAGTCTTGATTGATATATTCAAATGGAATATTCGCTAAATTAAGTGGTAAAGAGATTAAAGTTGAATTATCAAAAGTAGTTCTAATACCCTTTAAATTCTTGTTTAATTCATCGAATTCACGAATCTTATATTCGTTAGGATATACTTCTTCATTCTTCACGTTATTGCTTAAATCTTTTAAAACAGAGGCGGTAACGCGATATAAACCATCGGAATAGACTTGATCCACTAAACGGATGAGGAAATAGTATGATAAAGCATATGCGATGAATAAAACGACATCATAACCGATTAAGATGTAAAGGAATAAATCTTTCTCTTGTTTGATATATAAAATAGAGAAAATAACCGTACCGATTAAAGCAAGAGAAAGAATAATCGCGGGGATAATCGCCATTAAAAGAGAGAGATGACGGATAGAACGTAATTTATGTGTTTTTGCCATAATCTTTACTCCCTTACCACGTCATTACGGCCAATGTCACCAATACAGGTAACAACTGCCTTACCGACACAAGAATATTGTTTTAAAACATCCATATAGTTTTCCGCGCTGCTCTTATCGTTAATGAGATATTGCACAACCTTAACCGCGATAAATGGGATTTTGAATAGTGAACACGCTAATGCGGCGCCACCACTTGTGCAGTCAAAGACGACGTTTTTGTTATGGCCTAAAACTAAACCATTCATTTCAATCTCTTTTAATTTGCTTTCATCATCATAGATGGAGTTAGAGGAGATGAAAGAAGCGTGGAAATAATGGGCAAAGCTTCTCTTTTCAATCGCATTAACGACATAAGAGATAACTTCTTCATCTGTTTCTAAAGAACGTGGGAATTTGGGAATTTGACCTAATTTCACGTTTGCTTCTTTAATTTGATTGACATCACCGAGGATGATGCGCTTACTAACGGCGATATCGCCCACTTTGACATCATTTGAGAAGGAAACACATTTACCCACGACAAAGGTAAGAATAACGTAGTATTTTTGAATGATATAACTGGTAATAATACCAGATATATATGAGGTATAGATGTCATAGACTAAGATGACTTCTTGGTTAAAGATTGTGCCAATAGTGATTGGATATTTATCCAAAATCATCTCGCTATGCTTATTGGTCATGATGCTATCGAAATATAAGACGTCATCATGCGTGGAGCCTAAAATAAGAATCATTATTTCTTTGCCTCCTTCTTTTCAAATGGGTTACTCAATAAGAATTTCTCATATTCTCTATATGGCAAAGCCTGGGAATAATAGAAACCTTGAATGGTATTACATTTATATTGTTTTAAGATGGCGACTTGATCTTTGTTATCGACACCTTCGGCGATAACTTCCATGCCATTAGCTTGACATAATTCGATTAAGAACTTCACAATCGCGCGTGATTTTGGATCGGTGACGATATCATCGATAAAGGATTTATCAATCTTAACCGCATCAAAAGGAATCTTTCTTAAGTTACCGATATTGGAGAAACCAACACCGAAGTCATCCATTAAAACACGGATGCCTCTTTCTCTTAATTTCTTAATAATAGAAACGGAGACGAATGTATTAGCACGTGATGTCGCTTCGGTAATTTCAATTTCAATATAAGAAGAGTTAATTTGATATTGGTCTAATAAAGACATAATGGAATTTAAGAATTCTGGAGAATAGAACTCATAAATAGAGAAGTTAATAGAGACTGGAATAATTCTTCTACCTTTTCTCTTAGCTTCATTTAAATCTTCACAAACCTTTCTAAAGACATAGGTATCAACTTCATGGATTAAACCTGCAGATTCAACGATTGGAATGAATTTCGCAGGAGATAATAAACCATGTTCTTTTGAATTCCATCTAATTAAAGCTTCACTAGAGATGAAGCGCTTCGCTCCTAAAGAGAATTTAGGTTGATAATAAACGACGAATTCTTCTTCCTCTAAGGCTTTAGTGATTTCATCGATATCTTCTTTAGAAGAACGTCCACGGAATGATTCGTGATAATAAGTTAATGATTCAAAGTTTCTTTCACTAACCGCACGAGCGATTTGAGCGTTTTCAATAGACTCAATAAGAGGGGCGTCAGTGGCGATTTCTGCCACGCCAAAGAATGGTTGAACCCAAATACTGGTCACCTTTTCTTCCGCGAGACGGAATAACTCCGCGGAAATGTTATTGACCACTTCTTTTACATAATGTTCATCATCTGAATAGAAATAGAGATAGAACATACCTAGGTTGAAACAGAAGGACGCTCTACGTTTATTTTTAGCTTTTTGAACTTTATATTGTGTTTCTAAAAAGGCTGCAATTTTCGCATTAAATGCCGCGATATCTTCATCCCTATTCGTGTTTTGCATAACGGATAAGTTAGAGGCGGTAAAAGCGATAATGAATTGTTTTTTCTTTTTTAAACTTCTAATTCTACTTAAGGCTAATAAACGAATTTGGAAGGCATTCATATCATAGAATGTTGATTTCACGCCTAAGTTATATAAGTTTTCAGCAATTAAAGCATTCTTACTACGATTAAGTTCTAATAAAGCGTTGATGGAATAAGTCACACCCATCATCGCTAATGGGAAAAGGATTAAACAGGATAATGTTAAAGGAAGCATTTCCGTGCCTTTACCGTTGAATAATAAAATTAATTCACCAGTAAATGTGGCGACGGATATGATAAGGGCCACAACAAATAATATGACAAATTGACGATGCATTCTCATTATTCGTTACCTCCCTTCTTCTCTTCTTGTTTCTTTTTCAGCATTTCTTCGAGCATTTCTTCTTTTAATCTCTTCTTATCCTTTTCTGAGAGGCCACTTAATTGGCCATTTGAAGCGGTCGATGTTCCTTCCTCTTTATCATCAAAGGCTTTAAAGAGATCTAAGACTGATACAATTACAAGATAACCCGAAGGAATCAAAAGTAAAACTAATAATCCCCATGGAGAGGAAACAAAACCGAAGAAACCACCTATTACAGTGCTTTTCATCTTCACAACACCTAAAAATTCTTTTTCAGTGAAGACTTGATATTGGTTAATCTTCCAATCCAAACTCTCATCATTAATACCGGAGACGATGAAAACATATTGTCCTTCCCCATATTTTACATCGGGATAGTAATGTAATTCCCTTAATCTATGGGTCATCGGCATGTTTTTAACATCGGTTCTCTCTACATGGATACTAGGATGATAAATTTGAGGGGCACTACCTTGATAGCAGTCATAAAAAGTAATATCAATATGTGGTAAATCATCCTCACTAATAGAGGCGTGTTCACTTTCCGGTCTACCTTGATACAACTTTTTATAAATGCTAGAGATGGAATCATGATGAGTAATAATCGCATCTTTGACTTTAAAACCATCGATGAGCTTACCATTTTCATCTTTCTTCTCCATAGAATCGGATAAGACATAGAAATAGGCATAGCCATAAGAAAGAGAAACTTGATAATGTTCACTCTTATGGATCATCGCATCAACTTGACCGATACCCACGAAAGCAAATATCACGAGAAAAATACCCGTTAATACCCATTCAATAATCTGACGAGCTTTACTTTTGGGCTTCTTTTCTTTCCTTGGTTTCTTGATTTCTTCGCTCATTATGATTCTTTCTTATTCTTACGTGTTTTGTGGATTTTGATATATCTTGGACCACGTGTGCCTGTACGTCTAATGAAATTAAACTTAGCGTTATCCGCTTCTTTTTTATTTTTGATAGTTTTTTCCTCTTTTTGAGGTTCCTCTGATTTTTCTTCTTTTGGTTCCGCTTTTGGTTTAATAACTTTCTTATTGGAAGTGACTTTTTTCTTTATAGGAGCCTTTTTAACAGGTTCTTTCTTTTCAACCTTAGGTTCTTCCTCAACAGGAGTGGGTTCTACGCCTTCTGGAACTTCCACTGGTTGGGGTTCCAATACGTCTTCCTTACTCTCTTCTTGTACTTCAACAGGTTGTTCCTCAACTACTTGAGGTTCTTCTTCCTTAATTGGTTCAGAAATCACTTCTTCTTGAACTGGTTCTTCGATAGGAGCTTCCTCAGTTGGTTGTTCTTCTTCGACAATTGGGGTCTCCTCGACATGTTCCTCAACTACTTGAGGTTCTTCAGTTGGAACTTCTTCAACCTTTTCTTCTTCAATAACTACTTCCTCTTTAACCTGGGCTTCTTCTGGAACTTGTTCTTCTTTAACTTCTTCAACAGGTGTTTCTTCCACTTCTAAAGGAGTTTTTATATCGTTATCCTCAATATTTTCTTCATTTGAGGCATTATCTTTCTTCGCTTGAGCGATGAGTTCTTGACGGACTTTTTCAATACGCGCTTCTTCTTCTAAACGTAAGCGTTCTTGTTCTAATCTGATGCGTTCTTGTTCTTCTTTTTCTCTTTGGATGATAATGGCTTTTGCTTTCTTATCAAATTCATTAGCGGCTTTGACTTTGCGTTTTGCTAATTTATCTTTTTGAACCTTGTCTTCTTTGACTTCTTTCTTTTGTTCGTATTCTTCTTTATAGTATTCTTTCTCTAATTTTGTGGGGTGGACAGGTAAATCTTTCTTTAATTTCTCTTCGAGATATTTTTGATAGAGTTCATCCATTCTCACAAATTCGATTGGACCTCTTAAGAGGTCACCATAAATGAATTCTTCATCATCAATAGAGGAAAGAATCTTTGGTTTATAGGTTTTAGATAGTTTCTTTGTTTGTTTAACTTTGTCTTGATTCTTTAAGGCAATGAAGTTAGTGAATAAAACAGTGTTGATCTCATCTAATTGTTGTTCATTGAATTGGGTGGCATCTTCTTCCATATGATAAGAGACACCTAATTGATCATATCTTTCAATGAAACGATATAATTCATAACACTTATGATATTTAGGGTTCTTTCTTAAGATGTTAGTCATGACGATAGGATTACGCACATCCTTATCGGTACGCATTTGACGCATGAATTTAGAACCGTAATAGAAGAGAACATATTCTCTAATTTGTTTAATACGATCTAAATAACGGTTAGATATATCCGCCATTTTGGTTTCGGATTCACTACGCACTTTGATCTTTGTTTCGATTTCCACTTCTTCACCATTAACGATAGAGGAGTTCTTAAAATATAAGATTTCTTCATCGTGTAAAGGAGAGAAGTTCTTCACGAATTCATAACGTTTTTCGACGAATAACAATAATCGTCTAATTAAGGTAGCAATGAATCTGTTCTCATAAGTATGAATGTCTTCTTCATTATTCATTGAGAGAATCTTGTTAGGGACGACATCACCAGATTCACTGATATCTTTGATATATTGGGTATGGCTCGCTAAATGTTGAACGGATTCTGAGTTTGTTTTTCTCGCTAATTCAACTGGTACTAAGTTAGCGACAGTCTTAGTTACTTCTCTTGGATTATTGACAATTTCACCTAAATCTAAGATGCAGTTTTCAATTGCATTGATCCAAGTCATATCAAAAGAAGATGATTCTAATCGGTTAAGACGCATATAGGAGTTTTTACCACTTTTAAGCGAGGTAAAAATATTCTCCGCATCTTTCTCTTTAAGAATAGGACGCATCTTAGTGAGATATTTATTAAAATATTTATCCGATTTGCTTCTTCTTTTCGCCATAAATTAGTTGTTCTTAATTAAGTTATCGATATAGGCGTGAGCCATTGGGAAAGTATTCTTTCCGTATAATTTATCTAAGTAAGCATTTAAATCTTTTAATTCGTTCTTTAAGAAGGCGATATTTAAAGATTCAAATTTCTTTAAGATCTTGTTTGTGAAGATAAAGTCAAAGCCATCGCTTTCTTTACCGCCACAGGAGATAAAGACAGGAATAAAGGTTTCAAGTTGTTTTAAGATACGGTTACCAAAGGCGAGTTTGAATTTCTTAATAACAAAGTTATCTAATTGTTCAAACTTAGTTAACATAGCTTCAGAGATTGGATATTGGTTGATAGCTTCTTGATATAAGCTATGTAATTGAGCGTATGGTACTTGAATAGGTTCGGTGTATTCCGCTTCAAATGGACGACCTTTATCGTCAAAGAATAAGGAAATAGCACGGTCATAAACCTTATCGGAAATGGTAAATGTGGAGTCATCGTTATTGGCGGTACCAAAGAAGACAACGTTTTGAGGGATTAATAACTTACCTTCTCTTAATTGGGCTGGATCGCCAGGAATTGGAGATGGAATTAAGTCGATTAACCAGTCCGCGGTGTCTCTCATTTCCATGACGGATAAGAATTCTGCGAAATAGTATTCAATACGGGCTAAGTTCATTTCATCGAGGACGATGACATCTAATTCTTTACGATAGGTGGTAACGTATAAGGCTTTTAAGAATTCAGATTCATTGAATTTCTTTGTAAATTCATTGTAATAACCTAATAATTCACTTCTATCTTTCCAAGAAGGTTGAACAGGGATAATCGCAGAGTCAAAGGAGAAGAATTTACCAATAGCGTACGCTAAAGAGGTTTTACCTGTACCGGAGATACCTTCTAAGATGATTAACTTAGAGGTAGCCATACCGGCGAATAATTGTCTAATAACCTCAATCTTGTAATAGAGGTGTAATTGACTGGCCGCGTAGTTCCTAAAGGTATTGCATAATTCTTCGAGTGATAAATCATTCTTATAAGGAATGGATAAATCCACACCTTTATATTGATTATCCACACGGACGAGTTTTGGGAAACGGGAAGATACTTCTTCAATGGTTTCTTTATCTTCTTCGTTCATTTGATCTGGTTTTAAGCCCATATAGGATGTTTTTAAATTTAAAATCTTGTCTTTCTCTTGGACAGCTTGGAATAATTCGTAATTTAATCTTTCCACTTGTCTACGGAGTTCTTCTTTATCTAATTCTTTCTTATAGAAACGAACGTATTTCTTGATAAGAATGACTAAGCCAAAGATTGCTCCCCCGATTAAAGCAATGAAGAAAATCATGAAAATGACATAAAATAACCAACCCCAGAAGTCAAATTTGCCACTCCATTCTTTGAAGATAGAATCATAATTGGCGAAATTGCCAGGAACGTATTTCCAAGGTAAACCAAAAGCTTGACCAAAGAAGTCACATAAGTCTTTAAAGAAGGCTCTGATCATTGCTCCTAAATAAGCGAAATAATAAGTCATAATCTAATTCCATCCTCTCGCAATCTTGAATTTCAAATTTACATTGAAGCTGCCACCCATGTGAGCGTTAATGCAGTCTTCATCCCATCCTTCCATATAGATGGATAAGACGAATCTTTTTGGGGTATACGCTTTCACTGGGATTTGTATTTTGTCTTCTACTTCCCCTCTACTTAACGTTTCTTCCTCTTTGATTTCTAAGCCATTCGCTAACGATTCACTTCTTTTGAAGGCTTGAACATGAGCGTCCGTTTGAGAGTTGAAGGATGTTAATTCCCCAGTTGTTGTTGTAATGTCATCTTCCGCTGGGGCATAAACAGCGTTTTCACGATGATTTACTTCTCCGTATATGATTTCATATTTTTCCTCCGAACCATAGACGCTGTAATAATCGTAAAATTTTGTCTTATCGAGGTCTTGTCTGCCTCCTAATAAGACGGGTTCATTGGTCTTATATGGATCAATGATATGATAGGAATAATTTTCACTATCAGGGTCTAATATCGATATTCTCACGCAATTCTTGATAGTTTTTAATCTCTCTTCAATTTGTTCTGGAGAATATTCAGGATATTTACTATGTAACCTCTCCACCGCTAGAGCGTTTAATCCATCGTTTTCTTCAACGACGAATTGTGTCATATCTAGTGTCACGTACACGTTCGCGTCCGTGTAAAAATATAAATCCTGGGTGAAGTATCCCCAGTTGGCTTTCTCTAGATATGGTGTATAGTCGCTTTTAACGAGGTTAGGTATATGTTCATAGAAGATAGGCTTATCTTCCTTATTATCTTCCCAAGTACTACGGAACATAGAACTAACAGGTTTAAACTTTTTCACTTTGTTTAAATGGTTGTTATCTAGTTCGGTTTTATTAAATGAAGATAATTCACTCGATGTGGAAATATAGAAATCCATATCGGTGGCGACATCTAACACTAAGGTATCAATAAATAAATTATTACTAGACGCATACCAAGCGAAAGAAAAGGACATCGACACAGTCGAAATTCCGATAAGTGAAGTTAATGAACCGATTATAAATCGTTTAAAATTCATGACATCAATTATTTGCTGTCAATTTGGAATACTAGGTCTAAGTTAAAGAAGTGATTGTTTTCTTGATCGATAACGGTGTGATCCCAACCCTCTAACCAAATGGTTAAATCAACATGGGCTAAAGCAGCGGTGTTATCTTCGGTTGTACAGAATGGTTTACCACCGGAAAGACTACCATTATCATCAATTGGTGCAACTGTACCTAAGGTTTCATAAACTGCTCTTTTAGGAGCAATCGCAGATAGATCATTATATGCTTTCACGCCTGCTTTATGTTTGGCAAGGAATGTTGTAGGTGTAGTTTGACCTGTTGCGTTGATATCGGCAAGTTCGGTATCCGCACCATAAGTAACAGTGGATGGAGTACCGGTATATTCACCATAAATCATTTCATATTGAAGTCCATCTTCATTATCGGTGTAGTAATCGTAATATTGATTGCCACCAGATAAGTTGAGTAAACCACCGACATTTGTATAACCTAAGGTGTTTTCAGTGCTATTAGGATTGACGATAAATCTTGTAGGAACATAGTCTTCATCATCGTTCATAACGATGCCGTTAGCATACATACGGAGAGCCTTATGGACTTCGCCATCTTCTTCACTACTGGCTTCACAAGCTGCTCTTGATAACCAGATGTGTCTCTTCGGAGCGTATGTATCTCCAGCGATAGAGTCTATTTGTAACACTCTAAAGACTAATGGGATCTTGACATATCTTTCTGTTTCAGCTGGATTAGCATTATAAGGTGTTCCAGCGACTATAGATCCTTTTAAAGTCATTTCTTCGTTATTTCCGGCATAAGAAGCGGAAGTAACAGGAACTAGTTGATTGACAGCATACACGTTTTGTTGTTCCAAATAATAGGACACCATGTTGCTAGTTAAAGCACCACCGGCTTCCACAAAGGAATAAGATTCACCATTAATAACTTCGGTTTCACCCATACCTTCAGGAGTCATATCGATATCAGTTTTAAGTCCAATTTGGAGCATATCACTGACTTCGACAGATGTTCCATAGAATGAAATGGCAACTTGGTTGGAATAAGCCCACCACGCTAAAGTGCCGGTTACAGCACCCGCGAAAGCCGCAAAGGTTAAGATACCTAGTACAGCATATATAACTTGCCATTTTATTTTGGTCATTTTACGCGCGTATCCTTTCTTTAATAATAAATTATTAATAATTATGCAGGAGCAAAGTCACATACGTGTGTACGTAACTTTACCCCTGTGTTATATAAAGTGTTTGATTTTTGTGTTTATTGATTAATCAGCTTGTGTGACAAATCTGAAGTCTAATTTGACTTGGCTTTGAATGTAAGTAGCATAATCCCATGTAGCGGAACTATTGACCATGCCCCAACCTTCTAACCAAACAAGGATTGTGACTTGTGCTGGGTGTGCATCATCAGCAGTTGTTTCACAAAGTTTTAAACCATCAGCTAAAGCATATGGATCAGCATCGTTAACTAAAACGGTGTGATTTGTCCCTTCAGAACTTAAATTGACGGAACTAAGTTTTTGGTTTGGAGCTGTTTGACCGGAAGCAATTTTTCCGTATGTGATTTTGGTTGTGCTGGAATCAGAGAAGTCTGCATCCATTGTATCAGCACCACTAGCACCACCGAGGTCTAAATTACCATATAAGTTTGTGCTAGCAACATCTTTTGCTAAAACAGCACCAACATTGTTTTCACCAACTTTACCAGAAACGTGAATTCTAATGGCGCTTGCTAATTTATTAGCATTAGCAATCTTGGTTTCATCAGCACCTAAACCGGTGAGTTGAACATCTTGTAAATAAATTGGTTTGCCAGCAACAGAAGCTTCAGCGGCACCATCAACTTTATCTCTCACTCTGAAATCAAATGTGTAAGAAAGGGCATAACCATTTGTAACAACAGCGGAAGGTGCGCCTAAATCTTTACCAGATTGAGCATATTGGTAAATTGGCTTGTCATAGAATTTAGTGATAGAAGCAGCGTCAGCAGCAACGTTATCACCAACGGTGATTGGTTTTAAGTTACCAGCTAAACTTGTAACTTTGTTGGACCAAGCATCAGCGGCTGCTGTGGATTGCTTGATTTCGAGTTTTCTGCTTGTGCCAGCAGAGGTCGCTGTCATACTTGCAGCGGCACGTGTGGAATATTGATACCACGCGACAGATCCTGAGATGGAACCGACTAAAGCGGCACCCATAACGAGACCTAATGTAGATACTACGATCTTTTT
>JAILGI010000052.1 GCA_024696885.1 Bacilli bacterium | reverse complement strand
GCTTTTTGTTTCTTCATAATTACTCACGATTGGATGCGAGTTATAAATCTCTAATAAAGCTTTGTGTTCCTCGTTTTTATTTTCGTTTTTTAATCGGGCAATTTCTTGACGCATGCTCTTTAATTCAGCGTCATTTTTCATCGCTTCTTTTAACTTTAAGAATTCTTGAATAAGAGGGTGATTATCAAGTTGTTCTTTTAAAGTTTCTAGGGCCTTTTCTACATCATTCATCCACTAATTCTCCAATCAAAGAATAGGTGTGGGATTCTGTTATTCTTACCTTCACAATTTTACCGATTAAGGATGACTTAGACGGGAAATGCACTAGTTTATTCTCTTCTGTATAACCTGACATCATCTCTTTGTTGTTCTTACTTTCACCATCAACGAGAACGTCATAAACCTTGCCCACCATGGATTTGGAATGTTCTTCAATATGGACTTCTAAATGCTTAACGAGCTCTTGGAATCTTCTCGATTTTTCTTCATAAGGGACATTATCATCCATCTTCGCTGCAGGTGTTCCTTTTCTAGGTGAATAAATGAAGGTAAACGCCGCTTCGTATTTCACGATATCGACAAGGGATAAGGTATCTTCAAATTCTTCTCTTGTTTCGTTTGGGAAACCAACGATGATATCCGTGGATAAAGATAATCCTGGGATTTTTTCGCGCATTTCTTTGACTAAAGCGAGATATTGTTCACGGTTATATCTTCTACCCATCTTTCTTAATACTTCATCATTCCCGGATTGAACTGGGAGATGAATGAATTTCATTATATTGGGGTATTTAGCGATGACATCAATCATTTTTGAGGAGAAATCCCAAGGGTGAGATGTTGTAAAACGTAAACGTGGGATACCAAGTTTTGCCACCGCTTCCATGAGGTCAGCGAAGTCTTTTCCTTCATCTAAATCTTTACCATAGGCATTGACATTTTGACCTAATAAAGTGATTTCTTGATAACCAGCGTCCACTAGTTGTTTACATTCTTTTAAGACTTCATCAAATTTACGGCTTCTTTCCTTACCACGTGTATAAGGAACGATGCAATATGTGCAGAATTTATTACAGCCATAAATGATATTCACATAGGCTTTGTAATTGTTTAAACGGGAAGCTGGTAATTCCTCTACAACTTCACCTTGCTTACTTTCAATAGCGACGATTCTATCTTTCGTAGTGATTACTTCGTAAAGTAAATCATAAAGCATAGGAATTTCGTGTGTTCCAAAGAAGAGATTAACTTCACGATATGTATCTAAAACACGGTTGAGGATTTCTGGTTCTTCCACCATACAACCACATATCGCTAAGATGAGGTTTTTATTCTTCTTTCTTAAATATTTAAGATTGCCAATTTCACCATAGACTTTG
This sequence comes from Bacilli bacterium, assembly GCA_024696885.1. Lineage (GTDB taxonomy): Bacteria > Bacillota_I > Bacilli_A > RFN20 > CAG-826 > CAJOLV01. The sequence continues at coordinate 5,160 of JAILGI010000052.1, read as the reverse complement.
TCTTCGGCGTTTTCTCTTACCGCGCATGTATTAATAATGATAATATCAGCGTCTTTTGGATCATTAACGGAAGTACAACCGATATTTTCTAACATTCCGCGCATTGTTTCTTCATCTCTCACGTTAGCTTGACAGCCATAAGTTTTAATAAAGAAATGTTTGTTTTTAATAACGGGTTCTAATTCTTTGAAGTGTAAAGGACGAAGAACATCAAATTTGGTTTCTTCTTTTTGTCGATTCATGGCTTTTACCATGTCAGGGGCATTAATAATTCTCGTTTTCATGTTAGTCCTCCTCTACATAATAAATGGAGAAAATATCTTTAGCGAGTCCACTATAATCGTCGATATCAATAACAACGGCGGAAAAGAGACCTTTTCCTTGATCATGGAGAGCGAATTTACTCTCATGACCATACACCGTTTTATTGACGACAGATTCGGTTTCAAAACCGAGAACACTATCGTATTCTCCACACATTCCGACATCGGAAATAAAGGCTGTGCCATTAGGTAATATGCGTGCGTCAGAGGTTTGAACATGGGTGTGGGTTCCTAAAACCGCGGACACTTTGCCATCAAAAGCACGAGCAAATCCCATCTTTTCGGCGGTAGCTTCTCCGTGATAATCCACAATGGTAATCGTCGCTTCTTCTTCAGAAAGGATGTCTAACATTGCGTAATATGGGTTATTTACTTCTTCGTTGATAAACGCAGAACCAAGGATATTGACCACTCTTACGGTTATACCATCGATATCGAAGATAATACTTCCTTCACCTGGGAAGGGTTTAATGAGATTGCATGGTCTAATCAAACGATCAACACGATCGATATAGTGTCTAATTTCGCTTTTAGAATCGTAATGATTGCCTAAGGTAATCGCATCAATTCCGGAGTCGATTAATTCGCGATAATGGTTATAATTTAAGCCTTTTCCGTGAGTGGCGTTTTCCCCGTTAGCAATAACGAAATCAATATCATATTTTTCAACATAATATTGGATTTTGTCTTTGACAATACGTCGACCAATTTTGCCGACTATGTCACCGATAAATAATATTTTCAAATTGACTCGTTTCTATGAAACAATTATTTGGCTGTTTCCACCGCGCGATATTCGCGAATGACGGACACTTTGATTTGTCCAGGATATGTCATTTCGTTTTCAATTCTTTCTTTGATGTCTTTCGCTAATTTGAAAGCAGCGACATCATCAATCTTTTCAGGAATGACCATCACGCGAAGTTCACGTCCTGATTGCATGGCGTAGCTTTGATATACGCCTTCGTATGATTTACAAATTTCTTCTAATTGTTCAATACGTTTGATGTAGTTTTCTAAAATTTCACTTCTCGCACCTGGTCTAGCAGCGGACAATGTATCAGCGGCTTGGACGATATTAGCGATGACGGATTTAGCTTCGACATCACCGTGGTGAGATTCAATGGAGTTGATAACAACATCGGGTTCACCATATTTCTTGGCTAAACGAGCACCGATTTCCACGTGACTGCCATCCATTTCAAAGTCAACGGCTTTACCGATATCGTGTAATAATCCAGCGCGTTTAGCGAGGTTTTGATCTAAACCTAATTCTGCGGCCATAATACCGGATAAATAAGCCACTTCAATGGAGTGATCTAAAGCGGATTGACCGTAAGATGTACGGTATTTTAAACGACCAACATAGTCGAGTAATTCTTTGTTAATTCTTGGTAAACCAAGTTTGAAGGCCACTTCTTGACCGGTTTTATGAATTGTTTCTTCGACTTCGCGTTTGCATTTTTCGACGATTTCTTCAATTCTTCCTGGTTGAATACGACCATCTTTAATTAAAGCTTCAAGAGACATTCTAGCGATTTCTCTTCTAATGGGGTTAAAGCAACTAATGGTGATAACTTCGGGGGTGTCATCAATAATTAAATCAACACCTAATAATTGTTCTAAAGAACGAATGTTACGACCTTCACGACCGATAATTCTTCCTTTCATTTCATCGTTTGGTAAAGCGACGACGGAAACGGTTTTTTCAGTGGTAACTTCTTGGGAATACTTAGATAACGCTAAGCCTAATAATTCTTTGGCTTTTTCATCGCATTCTTCTTTCGCTTCCTCTTCTTTATTTTTCATATAAAGAGCGATTTCTTTACTAATCTTGCTTTCCACACGAGCGAACAATTCATCTCTTGCTTCTTGGACGGACATTTGGGCGACTTTTTCAAGTTCGGCAATAATGCCATCGATTTTAGTTTGTAAAGCAGATTCCTTTTTGTCGAGTTCTTTTAAACGGCGATTTAAGGTTTCATTCTTTTCTTCTAAGGTATTTTCTTTTTGAATGAGAGCGGCGTCTCTACGATCGATACCTTGTTCTCTTTGAGAGAGTTTGTTTTCTAAATTGGAAATTTCTTGTTTTCTTTCTTGAATTTCTTTGTTGGCTTCTTGTTTTAATTCATAGACAGCTTGTTTGCCATCAAGCTGTGCGTTTTTAGTGATGTGTTCGGCTTTAATTTCTGCTTCACGGACAATCTTTTTCGCGTTGTTTTGGGCTCTTTGTTTCTTAAAGAAAGGAACGAAGAAAATGATCGCGCCTCCAACAAGTAGTCCGACTATTCCACAGATAATAGGCAAGCCTACATCTTTGAATACATCTAAAACTAGCATAATAAATCCTTTCTATAAAATCGTATTATAACTATAAATTTTTACCTAAAATCCCCTTGGTAGGGTTATTTTATGTATATATAACAGACTATGTCTGATAAATAATTTCTCGTTAGAGAATATATAGTTAAGTGCTTAATGCACGTTTTCATTATACGTGTTTGTTTTTAAAAAGTCATTTTAAAGTGAAAAATATTCATTTTTTCAAATTATCTAATTTCTCTTTACCCTCCTTAATTGCATTTTTAATCTTTTCTTCAACGATAGACGAGGAGGAATAATCAAGATTATACGCGCTGATAGAATCAAACTTTTCAATACCCCATAATTCACATAACGCTTTTAAATATGGGGTGGCTTGTTCTAAAGGAGATTCATCATCAATATTCATACCTCTAGTGGTAATTAAAAACATAAATGGACATTTAGCAATGCCTAAACATGTTTCGCCTGTATCTTTAAACATGACATCAACGATAGATAATTTTTCTAAGAAAACTTTTAATAAAGCAGGGAATGACATATCCCAAAATGGTGCGGCGATGATAAGGCCATCACTATTAGCGATTTTCTTGGATAAATCGATAAACTCATCTTTGATTCCATGCATGACTGGATTATTTGAATATGTATAAGGCAAAAGATTCATTTTATTTAAATCAATTTCCTCAATGTTTTCATTTTTTAAAATATCTTTCGCAATTCGTAAAGTTCTTGAATCTTCTTCACGAATGCAGGCATTAACAAAAATCATATATTTTACTCCTTATAAGATAAAAGCCCTCGTAGAGGGCATTTATTATTTTGTAACGACACCGTTTTTGATTTGTTCACTTAGTTCGTTAGCGACATCTTCATTGGCTTTGATGTACTCTTTAGCGGCATCTCTACCTTGAGCAATTTTATTTCCTTTGTATTCAAACCAGGAACCGCTCTTCTTGATGAGTCCCATTTCCACTGCTAAGTCGAGGATTTCGCTTTCTTTGGAGATACCTTGACCGTAGATGATATCTAATTCACAGGACTTGAATGGTGGGGATACTTTGTTTTTCACGATCTTCACTTTAACAGTGTTTCCATAGATATCAGAACCTTGTTTTAACGCTTTTGTACGGCGGATATCGATACGGATGGAAGCGTAGAATTTTAAGGCTCTACCACCGGAAGTTGTTTCGGGATTACCATACATAACGCCAACTTTTTCTCTTAATTGGTTAATGAAAATAATCGCGCATTCTTTACGGTTGAGAATACCAGCGAGCTTACGCATTGCTTTGGACATTAATCTCGCTTGTAAACCAACTGAGTTATCACCCATTTCGCCATCTAATTCCGCTTGTGGGACTAAGGCGGCGACGGAGTCAACGATGATTAAGCTAATAGCACCACTACTGGCTAACATTTCCACGATTTCAAGGGCTTGTTCACCACTATCAGGTTGGGAAAGGATTAATTCATCAATATCAACGCCTAAAGCTTTTGCGTATGTTGGATCAATCGCATGTTCCGCATCCACGAATGCAGCGCGTCCCCCTTGTTTTTGGCATTCCGCAATCGCGTGTAATGCTAATGTTGTTTTACCACTGGATTCAGGACCATAGATTTCGATGATTCTTCCCTTTGGATAACCACCGACACCTAAGGCTTGGTCGAGTAATAAGGAACCAGAAGGAATGACATCAACATCCACTGTTTGTCTTTCTCCTAGTTTCATGACGGCACCTTTACCAAACATCTTTTGGATTTGTTTTAAGGTTTCGTCGAGTTGTTGTTGTAATTCTTTTTGTTCGTCTTTTGCCATAAATATACCTCTATTAACTTATCAGCGTTTTTGCCGTCATTTTTTTCACTTTTTTTGAAAATTTTTTTCTAATATTTCATAAGCAATTTTAATTGCTTCTTTTTGAATATTTTCTCTATTTCCCGTTAAGTTTTTCTTAATAACGATGGTTTCTTTCTCGCTTGCTAATCCGATATAGACTTCACCAACGGGTTTATTTTCCATTGCATCCGGACCAGCATTACCGGTGAAGGAGATGCAATAATCGACATTGAGTAATTGTCTTCCTTTTGTGGCCATTTCTTTAGCGCATTCTTGAGAGACAACACCATATTTATCAACAATTCCTTTATTAACTTTTACGACTTTGATCTTTTCTTCAGTAGCGTAGCTAACTACACCACCTTTATAGAATTTGCTTGCTCCTGGAACCTTGGTTATTTCACTAGCGAATAGTCCCCCTGTGAAAGATTCAATAGAACCTAGGGTTTTATTGTTATTAACAAATAGTTCTTTAATATCGCGAGCTTCCATAATTATTTAGCTAAAAATACTTTTCTATTTTGGATTACATAAATTAATCCAGATAAGAATGAGATTGCAGTGGCGATATAAACGAGAATATCGGAAATATGTAACCCTGTGACCCAATTAGAATCGAAGTAATTGAATGGGAAACCATTTAATAAAACGATAGAAATCGCAATCATTTGGAAT
>JAILGI010000058.1 GCA_024696885.1 Bacilli bacterium | reverse complement strand
GTGAAAACGCAATCATTAATACAGTTTTTATCACTTGTTCTCGCTTTTCAAATCAATATGGAAAAACGGGACAGTAGACTTTGATTGCCGGTATCATATAGGCGAATTATAATTTCCAGCCTGCAATTTCTTCCCTTTCTTTGATGAAGCGAGAATAAATGCCATTATTTTTAACTAGCTCTTCGTGTTTTCCTTCTTCGGAAATCTTTCCGTTATCTAACACAATAATGTTATCAGCGTTCTTCACAGTATTTAACTTATGAGCAATCATAATGACTGTCTTGTTTTTAGTTAAGTTATTAAACGCATTAGTTAAAAGATTTTCGTTTTCTGGATCAACGTTAGCGGTGGCCTCATCCAAAATGATGATCGGTGCATCTTTAAGCATCGCTCTAGCAATAGAGATTCTTTGTTTTTCTCCGCCGCTTATATTGCCACCTCCATCGCTTAAAACTGTGTCATAACCATTTGGAAGAGACATGATAAAGTCGTGGCAACACGCTTTCTTTGCGGCTTCAATCACTTCTTCATCACTCGCATTATCTTTGCCAAACTTAATATTGTTCTTTATTGTATCGTTAAATAAATAAACATTCTGGAAAACGAATGAGAAATTCTTCATCAAAGAATTAACCGAATAATCTTTGATATTAACTCCACCAAGAGTGATTTCTCCTTTATCGACATCAAAGAATCTTGCAATTAATTTACATAAAGTAGTTTTACCACTTCCTGAAGGACCAATGATGGCCACCATTGATTTTTCTTTGATGGTAAATGAAACATCATCTAACACAAGTTTCTTATCATATGAGAATGAGACATCTTTAAGAACAATATCCCTACTATAAAGACTAATCGCTGTTCCTTCATCCTTCATATCTTTTTGTTCTAAGATATCATCTGCTTTATCCATGGCTTCTGACATCGCTCTTAATAGAGAGGAATAAGTACCAGACGCTTTAATTTCGTTGAATATTACTAGTGACATTAATATTAAGGTGATACCAACAGCGATAGAGAAGACACCACTAATAGTCCAAATAATTGATAAAAGAATGAGAATTATGGAACCAATTTGTAAAGCTATTTCAGTAAAAGCTTCAAATGGACCAATTAAACATTCCATCTTTGTGCTAACGCTTCTATTCTCGTCTATAGATGAATTAAGACTATCGTTTGCGGATTTAACCATATTGTAGTTTTTAACTTCGCTAATACCTTCTGTATATTCTAAAACGTCAGAAACAAGCTTTTGATCAGCTTCAATTTTTCTTTTGGAAATCTTTTTGGCCACTACTTGTCTTAAGAAATTAATAAGGATAAATACAAGTAATATTCCAACCACAATTAAGCCAATCTTCCAGTTAAAGACAAACATTAATATTAATAAAACCAAAGTGTTAATAATTCCATCTAAAAGAACCATCACCACTCTAGTGGCAATATTGCCAATTACTTCCATTGTGTTTGTAGTTACAGAAGTAATGTTTCCTAAAGAATTCTTATTATAGAAACCCATTGGTAAATATCTTAATTTAAGAGCGATTTCCATCCTCTTGTCTGCCGCAGTGATATAACCGCCTTTAGTTTGCTTCATCTGCGAAATACATTTAAGAGCAATCATGCCAAGAACACTAACAAAAAGGAGAGCGCATATAATCCAGAATCTAGTCCATGTAACTCCTTCCTTCATAATAGCGGTATCTTGACCCAAACCCATTTCATAGCAAATACCTTCAATCAAAACAAAGGCGGCAATAAATCTCATTCTAGAAAAGAAAGAAATAACAAATTCTAAAGCAACAGAAGTCCAGAATCTTTTTTCATTTTCTCTACCAGAAAATTTGAAGAATCGATATATTTCTCTAAACATATTATTTTGCCTCGCTTTCTTTGAAAGAATTCCACATCTTTTTATATAATCCCTGTTCTTTTAATAGAGATTGATGGGTTCCTTGTTCGACTATTTTGCCATCATTAAAAACCACAATGTTATCGGCATTCGTGATAGTGTTTAATCTATGGGCAATAACAATTAAAGTTTTTCCTTTAATCAAAGCAGAAAGTGATTTTTCAATCAATGCTTCGTTCTCTGGATCGGTATAAGCGGTCGCTTCATCTAGGACCACTATTGGGGCGTTTTTCATCATCGCCCTTGCGATTGTGATTCTTTGTCTTTCACCACCGGAAATAGAATTGCCTTTAGAACCAACGACTGTTTTGTAACCGTTTTCTAAAGAACGAATGAATTCATCCACACCACATTTGCGACATATTTCTTCAATCTCTTCATTTGTGGCATTGGGTTTAGCGACACGAATATTGTCATAAATAGACATATTGAACAGATAGTTATTTTGTGAGACATATGAAATCATCTCGTTATATCGTTCCAAAGGAATATCTTTAAGATTAATTCCTCCAATGTTGATAGAACCGTTATTAGGGTCATAGTATGAGGCAATTAACTTTGCCATCGTTGATTTACCTGCACCAGAGGGGCCAACAAAAGCAACAAAGTTTCCGCCTTTAATATCCAAAGATACGTTGTGTAATACTTCTTTTTCATCATAACCAAAGCTGACATTATCAATCGATATATCATATGACTCAGGAAGCCTTGATACTTTTTCTGGTCTATCAAGGGTTTGAGCGTGAACAATTCTAAGCACTTCACCAATTGTGACTTCAATTGCTTTTAAGTCATCTGCATAGGAGAATAGCACTAGCAAGAAGCCAATCGCTGTAACCGATAGAACAATAGTCATAATCAAGCTAGACAAACTCAACTGATTGTTCATATATAAAAGAGCACCGATTGGTAAGATGCCTAACAAAGTATAAGGAGCAATAACAAAACCACCAATTTGAGGAATTAAACACCTTCTCATCCAATCGATAAAGCAATAAGCGCCTTCGTGAGCAGCTTTTTTAAATCTTTCATAAGAATCATCTTCCTTACCAAAGACCTTAATAACTTCAATGCCGTTGATATAATCAATCGCAGTGTTATTTAATTCGTTGGTTTTATCAACACAATATTGGGCGGATTCTTTAGAACCCCTCATCATGAAAGCAAAGAAAACCATACCCACAAAGACGCAAGCGAACGATGCTAGTCCCAATCTCCAATCAATGATGAACATTAACGTTAATAAAAAGATGGACGCTAAAATTCCACTTGTCACTTCAGGAACGATGTGGGCTAATATCTTTTCGCAAGCATCAACACGTTCCACCATAATACCTTTGACTGTACCGAGATTTAATTTTTCAATTTCACCAAGCGGCATTTCCGATAATCTTTTAGCCATATCCATTCTGATTTTCTTTAAAGCATGGAATGTTGCGGCGTGAGATATCGCCGTTGAAATGAATTTAAATATAGGTGCTAAGACAACGCATCCAATCATAATGCCTAGTCTCAACCAGTAAAAACTAGTGTCAAGCGTTTGACCGTTTTGTACATCAAACACTAGTCTATCTAGAATCCCAATAAACGAACCGATTCCAGATAACATAATGTATGGAATGATTAATAAAACAGCATTTAATATTGCTAAAATGACTGATGTTATAAACATTCCTTTTTTATAAGTCACTAGTTCCATAATATATGGCATGGTTTCATTTTGTTTTTTCATAAAA
>JAILGI010000024.1 GCA_024696885.1 Bacilli bacterium | reverse complement strand
TAGGTGTCATTAAAGATGAATTCGATGTCGATGCGGATGAAGCTCTTGAAATGCTTAACGCGGTCATTCAAGAAGGAATGGTGGAAACCTTCGCTTACGATGGCACGCACTTCCGCGTCATCCATCAAGACAAACCATTATTGTAAAAGAAAAACCCAATCAAATGATTGGGTTATTTTTTGGTTTTGGAAACCTTATCTCTTGCGAGAGGCGATTTCTTCATCAATCATCTTTAAGAATTCATCAACGGAAACAGTGATTTGTTCTTGTTGACCAAATTTACGATAAGTGACGGTGTGATCATCTCTTTCGTGATCGCCTAATACGATAGTGTAAGGAATCTTTTTAATTTGGGAGTTACGCATACGGTAACCGAGTTTATCATTACCGTCATCTAAATTAACGCGTAGGCCTCTTGCTTTAAATTCTTCATATAATTCCTTCGCATATTCGAGATGGAAATTATTATTAACTGGTAATAAGTTAACTTGGACAGGGGCTAACCAGGTTGGGAAAGCACCGCCGAAGTTTTCAATAATAATACCGAAGAATCTCTCAATACTTCCTAAGCACGCACGATGGAGCATGATCGGTCTCTTCTTCTCACCATCGCTATCGATGTAGAAGCAATCGAATCTCTCAGGGAGGTTCATATCGAGTTGAATTGTGCCGCATTGCCAGATACGATTCATTGAGTCACGTAGTTTAAAATCTAACTTTGGACCATAGAATGCGCCATCACCGGGATTGATCTTAAATTCATGTCCGGATTTTTCACAAGCTTCTTTTAAAATAGCTTCTGATTTATTCCAGATTTCTAATTCTCCGATATAGCCTTCTTCTGGACGGGTGGATAATTCAATTTTGTAATCTAAACCAAAAATGGAATAGATTTCATCATATAATTTTAAGATGCTATTAATTTCATCGACGAGTTGATCGGGTCTCACGAAAGTATGCGCATCATCTTGGGTGAAACTTCTCACTCTAAATAAACCATTAAGGGCGCCGCTAGCTTCGTGTCTATGGACGTGACCAAGTTCGGCATAACGGAGTGGTAAATCTTTATATGAGTGTAAGGAATTCTTGTACACAAGAATTGCACCAGGACAGTTCATTGGTTTAATGGCAAATTCATTTTCATCCACGAGTGTGGTGTACATGTTTTCATGGTAGTGATCCCAGTGACCGGAAATTTCCCATAATTCACGTGATAACATGATTGGGGTGTCGATGACCATATAGTCATAACGACGATGGATTTCCTTCCACATTCTTTCTAATTGGTCACGCACAATCATGCCATTTGGAAGCCAGAATGGTAGACCTGGACCGAATTCGGAAAGCATGAATAATTCGAGTTGTTTTCCGAGTAAACGATGGTCTCTCTTCTTTCTTTCTTCAATGAGATTTAGATAGTTTTTTAACTCTTCTTCAGTGTACCAAGAAGTACCATAAATTCTGGTTAATTGTTTGTTTTTGCTATCACCTCTCCAATAGGCACCTGCAAGAGAAAGTAGTTTAAAATGCTTGATTAAACCAGTGGACATAATGTGTGGTCCACGGCAGAGGTCAACAAACTTTCCTTGGGTGAAAGTGGTGATATCTTCATTGATGCCTTGGATGAGTTCAACCTTGTATGGGTTGTTCTTAAAAACTTCTAAGGCTTCTTCTTTCTTTAAAACTTGACGGACAATTCTTTCATCCTTAGAAGCTAGCTCTTTCATCTTCTTTTCGATGAGCGCTAAATCTTCTTCGGTAATTGTCTTATTTCCAAAGTCAATATCGTAATAGAAACCATTTTCAATCGCTGGTCCAAATCCGAATAAGGCTTCTGGATATAATTCTTGAATCGCTTCTGCTAATAAGTGTGAAGTGGAGTGATTCAAAACCTCCAAAGCTTCAACACTGGATTTCTCCATTTCGATGATGGAGCCATCATGTTGTTGTACTTTCATAATTCTCTCCTCCGCAATACAGTAGCGGGCTTTCTTTGTATTCTACGTAATATTTTATTCAAAAGAATAATTTGCTTATTGTAACATGTCGATTAAGTCTCTTAATCCATGAGTTGGTTGATGCTTCATCGCAACAGCTTCTTCGATTGGATAATTGACAACGGCGTTATTTTTCATACCGACAATTTTGCTGTTTCCTTCGTTGTTAAGGAGTAAGTCAACGGCAGCGGAACCAAGTCTTGCTGCTAAGATACGATCGTGAGCGGTTGGGGAACCACCTCTTTGTAAACGACCTAAGACTTCTGTTCTAGCGGTGAAGCCTGTTTCTTCTTCGACTTTCTTCGCTAATTCGTTGATGTCTAATAAGTTTTCAGAAACGATGATAATAGCGTGGTTCTTATTTTGCGCTTTCATCTTTCTTAATTTCTTAAAGAGTTTATCTTCGTGGAGTGGATGTTCAACACAGATAACGCCTTCGGCGCCTTCTGCTAAAGCTGCGTACATCGCTAAGTCACCACAATGTCTTCCCATAACTTCAACTAAGGAACAACGTTGATGGGAGCTAGATGTATCTTTAAGTTTATCGATACATTCACAAATAGTATTTAAAGCAGTGGAGAAACCAATGGTTTCATCGGTGCTACCGACATCGTTATCGATTGTGGCTGGGATACCAACACATGTGAACCCCATCTTTGCTAAATCGTTTAAACCACGGAATGTACCATCACCACCGATACCGATTAAAGCATCGATTTCGAAGTCAGTAAGAATATCAACAGCTTTCTTTAAAACTTCTGGTTCTTTGAATTCTGGTAAACGAGCGGAACGGATAATTGTGCCCCCACGATTGATGATATCTTGTGTGAAATCTTTGTTCACTTGATGGATATCGCCTTCGACCAAGCCTCTAAAACCATCATAGATGACATACATTTCTTTGCCGTAATATAAGCCAGCACGAATGCAAACACGTAATGCGGCGTTCATTCCGGGTGCGTCGCCACCACTTGTTAAAATAGCAATTTTTCTAATCATAGTTCTACCTCTATGTGTAATATAAATATTACTACATTCTAATAATAGTCTTTTCTTTTGCAATTATAAATATTTATTTATCCACAATTTGCAATGTGGAAAAGTCGATACTTTTATAACAATGAGGAATAGATTTATTTATAAAATAAATCAGAAAAACACCATTGTGGAAAACTTTTCCTCATTTTTATTAATAAAAAAATAGCGTTGAAATAAGGGCAATTATTCCGGATAATTATGGGCAATTAAGAAGCTTATGTTGATATTAAAAGAAATCGATTACTTAGAAGTTAAATTAAATTCCCTCGTCGCTGATTATGACAGGATGATAGTGACAAATCTCTATCAACCCATTATTGGTCATACCGCCGTGGCGCTTTATTTCACCCTTCTCACTGAAGCGGAGAATCAAAAGATCAACGCGATTATCTCTCATAAAACTATTTTTAATAGAATGGTGATTAACGCTAATGAATTCCTCTCAGCAAGGCATAAATTAGAAGCGACTGGCTTATTAAAAACATTCGTATCTGATTTAAGAGATAACAAATTATATGAATATTTAATATTCGCTCCTAAAACCCCAAAACTATTCTTCGATAACACCTTGCTATATGGCATGTTGATGAAGAATGTGGGTGAACCAGAAGCCTTAAAGATAAAATCTTTATATAACTTAGATATTCAACCAACCGGTAAAGAAGTAACATCTTCATTTAGTGAAATATACGCTCCTGATTTCGATGATCCCATCTTTAGAAAAGCCATTGAAAGTTCTTCTGACCCCTTATTTACCCGTCAAAGTGCGAAATTACAAAGTGGTTTCTCATATGAACTATTCTTTGAATATTTAAAGAACCATTCACAGTTAAATGAAAAATCCATTTCTAAAAAAGAAATGAAAGAAGTTGAAAGAATCGCCACACTTTATGGTGTGAAAGAAAATAACGCTGCGGACGCTGTTATTCGTTTCTATAATCCAAGCGATAAAGAAAACCGCATTGATTTCGAATCACTTAATAACTTTTTAAGAGAGGAAAATAATTACTTATTCCTTAGAAAAGGAAATCAAGAAAGAGTCAATGGTTCCGTCAGTGGCTCCACCGATTTAGCGAGCAAAATCAATTTAATGGAAAGAACAAGCCCGAAAGAATACCTCGCTATTAAACAAAATGGTACTCAACCCGCATCCGCGGATCTAAAGATTATCTCGGATTTATCTTATAAATTCCGTTTGCCAAATTCCGTCATTAACGCGGTAATCGATTATGTCTTAGTGAAAAACGACAATATTTTATCCCGTCCACTATGTGAAAAAATCGCGGGTAGTCTCGCTAGAGAAAATGCTAAAACAGCCTATGATGCGATGAATTATCTTAAATCTATATCTTCGAGAGGAAGAAATAGAAAGAAGATAGAAAAAGTTGAAGAAGTAACCACACCAGTAGTGGAAAATAAAGAAGAAACCCCAACATATGATTGGGACGCCATGATCAAAGAATTAGAGGAGGGCAATAAAAATGGAGAGGATTAAAGTTAACTTAGACATTCAATCTAGTGAAGACATCTTAAATGAAATGTATCAAGAATACTTATCATGCCCAAAAGCCATCGCTTATTTGCACAAATTAGGTTTGAGTGATGATATTGTCAAAGAAAACATCGCTAAAATCTATGATTTTGTCTCTGACTTAAAGTACTGTGCAAATTGCCCAGGTGTCGATAACTGTAAAAAAGAAAATCCATTATTAATCACTAAAGTGACATATAACGGTAAATATCTCGACCGTGAAATAATACCTTGCAAAAAATTCTTACAAAGAGTGGAATTCCAAAACCAATTTGTAATGCGTGATTTCGATGAATCTTACTTAAAAGTGAAAATCAGTGGCCTTGATAAAAACGAAAAAAGAGCCCCTGCTGTTAATAAATATTTACAATACACCAAAAATAAAATTGGTGAATGGATTTATTTAATTGGTGCGCAAAATACAGGTAGAAGTTTTTTAGCTGCCGTTTTTGCACGTGACGCTGCAGAGAAGAAACTAGGACCTATTGCCTTCTTAAATTGCTCTAAACGTATCAATGAATTAACAGATCTATATTTTAAAAATAAAGATAGGTTTAAAGAACAACTCGAAATGTTATCCAATATACCAATCCTTGTTTTAGATGATTTTGGTAATGAAATGAAAAACGATGTGGTTAGAGATGCAATTGTTTTCCCAATCTTATCTACAAGAGCGAGTAAAAAACTATTTACCATCATTACCAGTGATTTTTCCATCCCTGATATTGTTAACCTATATTCCACATCAAAACCAGGTGAAATTAGAGCCAAACAAATTGGCAATATATTAAAAGCCGCCTCCGGTAAAGAGATTAACCTAGGCGACCTTGCAATTTATTAATTAAATCGTTTATCTTTTTATTAAACTTACTTAAGCTGGCATCGTTAACTAATAGATAGTCAGCTTTTCTTTTGTTCTTTTCAAATTGATGTGTTTTATTGATTTCCATTAAGGCATCTGCAGTAGTGGCGTTCCTCTTATTAATGAGTTCAACTTGCTTATCTAAAGGAACTTCTACAGCGATCACAACATCAAACATATTTTCCATCTTTGATTCATATAAAAGTGGGACTTCAACTACAATTAAGGATTCTTTTTGTTTAATAAACAATTCTTTAACCCTTTCTTTCACTAATGGGTGAACGAGTTTTTCCACTTTCTTTTTGTCTTTTGGATTATCTAATAAATGATTACGTAAAACATCTTTATCCACAAAAGTGGTGAAGTTTAAACCAAATTCTTTATTGAATAGTTTGGCGACTTTTTCTTCTTGATAAAGCTCTTTTACAATGTCATCACTGGACACTACAAAAGCGCCTTTTTCTTTAAAGGCAGAAAGAATCGTGGATTTACCACTAGAAACTTTTCCATAGATAGCAATCTTTAATTGATCGGTCTTTCTTCTTTGACAATTTGGACAGAAAGTAGTACCTCTTCCGTTAACCTTCATAAAGCGCATTAAGGTAGAGCAATTGGGGCACGGTTTATCTTTATTGCCATACGCTAAAAGGGCGCTTTGGAAATTGCCATCGATATCTTTTCCAGGGTGATAACTCCTAATTGTAGAGCCACCCGCTTCGATAGCGGCTTTTAAAATACGTTTACTATTATTAACAATAGTTTCCCATTCTTTTTTACTAATCTTATTGGCCTCTGTTAAAGGATGAATCTTAGAGGCAAATAAAACTTCATCGGCGTAGATATTGCCTAAACCCGTCATTAAAGTTTGATCTAATAATGTGGATTTAATCGGATTTCTAATCTTCTTGGTGCGATTAATTAAATAATTAATATCAACATCGAATGGTTCAGGACCTAATTGAGCGATATCCTTTTCTTTTAAATAATCCTTTTCGTTCGATAATTTCATCATCCCAAAAGTTCTGGAATCGTCATAACAAATCTTATGTCCGTTATCTAAATGGAAGATGACTCTTGCATATTTAGTGTTCGCGTCATTTTCATTTACTTCGAGATATTTACCTTCCATCCTTAAATGAGAAATAATGACTAAATCATGAGACATATGGAAAATTAAAAATTTTCCAATTCTAGTAATATCTAAAAATGTTTCCCCAATCAAAGACTCTTTAAAAGTGGGGATATCACTATGAATAATGCTCATTCTTAAAACATCAATCCCAATAATCTTTCTATTAATTAGGATTTTCTTAAGAACATTTTTAACGGTTTCAACTTCTGGTAATTCTGGCATACATCTATTTAGCGCTATACCAATCTAGGCCAAATCCCCCATCAACTTCTAATGGAATCTTTAACTCTAAAGCGGATTCCATTATATCTTTAATAAGTTTATAAACTTCATCTTTTTCTTCTTTTGGCACTTTGAATATTAATTCATCGTGTATTTGAAGAACCATCTTTGTTTTATAACTACCTTCTTTTAAGGCATTATTCACTTTAATCATCGCGATTTTAATTAAATCAGCAGCGCTACCTTGAATAGGCGCGTTCATCGCCGCGCGTTTAGCGAATTCTCTCGTTTGATAATTAGAGTCGTGTAATTCTCTAAGATATCTTCTTCTACCCATAAGTGTTGATACATATCCATCTTTTAACGCATTAGTGACAATTTGTTGGAAGAAAGTCGCAATTTCCGGGAAGGAAGAATAGAAACTAGAAATGATCTTTTTCGCTTCTCTAACTGGTATTTCAAGTTGGTCCGCTAAACCCCAATCAGAGATGCCATACACGATACCAAAATTAACGGTTTTAGCCCTTCTTCTTTGGTTATCAGTTGGTTCACTAGATAGGTTAAAAACTTTCTTCGCGGTGGCGCTATGAATATCTTCACCTGATTTAAAGATTTCTAATAACCCTTCACAGTTAGATAAAGAGGCTAAAACTCTTAATTCAATTTGTGAATAGTCTAAAGATAAAATCTCATATTCATGATTTGGATAATAGAAAGCTTTTCTAATCATTTTACCTTCTTCATCACGGATAGATATATTTTGTAAATTTGGATCGCTACTAGATAATCTTCCAGTCGCGGTCAAAGCTTGATTAAATTTTGCATGAATCTTTCCATCTTCATGGATGTGGGCCTTTAATCCATCGATGTAGGTGGATAATAATTTGGTGTATTTACGATATTCTAAAATCTTACTAACGATAGGATGCTCATCAATCAATTCTTTTAATGCATCAAAAGAAGTGGACATCTTACGATTGCCTTTTAAACCCAATTTATTAAAGAGAATTTCCCCGATTTGTTTAGGTGAAGAAATGTTGAATTGTTCACCCGCTAAAGAGTAAATCTCCTCACTAATAGAGGTGATTTTCTTTTTAAAATCCTCTCCAAATTCATTAAGGACTTTTTCATCAACTGGGAATCCTTCAATTTCCATCTCACTAAGTGTGGTGACTAAAGGAATCTCTAAATTGTAATAGAGTTCATTCATCTGCATTTCACTTAATGTGGATAATGCTTTTTTAGCTAAAAACTTGGAATAATAGGCAATTTTACATGTTCTTTCGACGTTTTCTTGGGAGAATAAGGACACTGTATCATCGCCATTACCTACTAAATCAATGCCAAATATATTCATCACCACATCAGGGTTATTTTTAATTGATGAATCGATGAGATATGAGGCGATTAATAGATCAAATTGGCAACTATTAATCTCAATATTTTGTAACGCTAATGCGACTTTAATAGCCTTAAAGTCATAACAGTATTTCTTAACATTTGTATCCTTTAACCAATCAAGTAAAACATTATCCTTTTGAGCGTCTTCAAATGATAAATATAAGTGGTTATCTTCAAAGGATAAACCAATTCCATATATTAAAGAATTTGTATAATCTTCACTTTCAAAATCTAAAGCAATACCAAGTTTTTCAGGTTTAGAATAACCTTTTAAAGAAGTCACCTTCATGGGTTTAATTTCTTCGATGACATTTTCATCTTTTCTTTTCCATTTAGGTGTTACTTTACTAATGAATTGTTTCAAACCATATCTTTGACAGAATTCATTAATCTCTTTAAATTCATAGCCGTGATAAATCAAATCATCAATGGTAAATGGTAATTCAATATCGGTTAAAATAATGGCTAAATCACGGGAAATTCTTCCGATTTCTGCATTCTCTTTAATAGCCTCGCCAATTTTTCCTTTGATGTTATCTGCGTTAGCGACAATGGTGTCAAAATCACCGTATTCTTGAATGAGTTTAACCGCGGTTTTTTCACCCACTCCTGGTATACCGGGTAGGTTATCACTAGAGTCACCTCTTAAGCCTTTATAATCGATAATCTTTTTCGGTTCAAATCCCCATTCTTCTTTGACCTTTTCCGGTGTCATAATCGCGACATCAGAAAGACCTTTTTTAAGAATATGAACATAGATAGAATCATCCACTAATTGGAGGAAATCGCGATCCGATGTATATAAATGGACTTCATATCCTTCTTTTTTGGCTAGTGTTGCTACAGTACCCGCAATATCATCGCCTTCAAAACCATCTTGTTCAAATTGATAGACACCTAAAGCTTTTAAAAATTGACGAGATAATGGGAATTGTTTAACTAATTCTTCAGGCGCTGGTTTTCTATTTGCTTTATAAGATTCTAATTCTTTCTTTCTAAAAGTTGGTTTTCCCGTATCGAAAGCCACCATAAAGGCTTCGCCTTCTTTGATATCAGAAAGAATCTTATTAATCATATTGGAGAAAGAAAAAATAGCGTTAGTGGGTGTACCATCTTGGCTGCGCATAATTTCAACGCCTGGATATGCAGTCGCGTAATAGGCTCTAAAGAAGAGAGAATTACCATCAATAATCGTTATCTTTTTCATATTATTCATTCTCCAATGGTGTGATTTCATCCGCGATAAAGATAGATCTATCATTACGGTCAATATAGCCTTTGATAATTAACATATTGTTTTTAACAATATAACCTTTATAAGCATCAAATGTTTTTGGAAAGACGGTAACGGACATTTCGCCGGAATTATCATATAAAGATAATGAAACCATCGCTTCACCTTTTTTCGTTTTTATATTCTTAATGTTACGGACGATACCCGCAACTTTATCTTTACGATTTTCTAAGCAATCGCTAATGGAAGAAATGCCTAACTCTAAGAGCTTTTCTTTATGTAAATCTAGTGGATTAGCGGTTAACATCATACCTAAAGCTTCATGCTCTAATTGTAAATTGTCCATTAATCTATCTTCTTCTTGGAAGATAGCGGGTATAGCGATAGGGGAAATACCAATATTTAATTGTCCATCTTCAGAATAGTTAAGTTCGGCATATTGAAGAGCGGATTTGCATGTCATTCTAAGCGATGCACGTGATGGATATAATTCATCAAATGCGCCCGCATTAATCAAAGCGTTAATTTGATTCTCGTTAATCTTATAGGCATACATTCTTACCACAAAATCAAAGAAGTCTTTGAATTCACCGTTATTTCTTTCCTTGATAATATCAAGACCAACGCCACTGGCTAAGCCATGTATCGCGGTGAAGGGGAATAACAAACTATTGTTATACATTTCAAAACGCGTTGAGGAATGATTAATTGATGGTTTTAAGACACTTAAACCTCTGGCCCTCATTTCGTAAACGAAATCAACAAGTTGAGATTTGCCATTTCCACCGATCTCTAATACCGCGGAATAGAATTCTAATGGGTAGTGGACTTTGAGATACGCCATTTGGCAAGTTAACATAGCGTAAACGACACTATGTGATTTATTAAAACCATATTCAGCGAAGCGGGCGATATTTTCAAAAGTCTTCTCAGATACTTCTTGTGAATAACCATTTTTAAGTGCACCCTCAATAAATGCTTTCTTATTCTTCGCGATGATATCTTTTTCTTTTTTACTAATTGCTTTTCTAAATAAATCCGCTTCATCAGGGGACATATTAGCCATTTTCATCGCGATTTGAATAATTTGTTCTTGGTAAATGATAATGCCATATGTTGGGCCTAATATTTCTTTTAAATCTTCGGAAACATAGTTTATCTTCTCTTTTCCATCTCTTCTTAAAGCGTAATTCTTTAAGAATCGCATTGGACCTGGACGGTTAAGGGCTAATAGAGCAATGACATCTTCAAAACATTGAGGATTAATAATCTTTAAACCTCTACGCATTAATTCCGTGTCAATTTGGAACAAACCACTGGCATGACCTTCTCGCATTAATTGATAAATCTCTTTTTCATCATATGGAACGTGTTGTTTGTCTAAATGAACATCGTAATGAGCGTTCACTAAATCCACACAGTGAGAAATGATGCTAAGATTAGTGATTCCTAAGAAGTCCATCTTTAAGAATCCCTGCTCTTCCATATAGTTAAATTCGTATTGAGAAATGAAATTATCATCAAAATCAACACTGACAGGCATCGATTCTTCTAAATTGACATTATTTAAAACAACACCGGAGGCGTGGAGTGATGATTGACGTGGTAAACCTTCAATCTTACCCGCTAAAGAGACGATTTCCTTAAAATAATCATCGGAATCGCACAGTTTTTTAAATTCTTCGTTCAAACGATATGATTGACCGAGTGTTAAGTTACTATCTAAATTTTTGCTTAATAGAGAAATATGTCTTTCGGGAATTTCATAAACCCTTCCAACATCTCTTAATGCTTGTTTAGCTTTAATAACTTGCATCGCGACAATACGGCCCACTCTATTTTTGCCATACTTATCACGCGTGTATTGAATGACTTCATCACGTCTATTGTCGACAAAGTCGACATCAATATCAGGCATCGTAGAACGAGAAGGATTTAAGAATCTTTCAAATAGTAATCCATATTTAATCGGATCGACTTCAATAATGTTTAAAGCGTAGGCCACTAAAGAGCCCGCTGAGGAACCTCTTCCTGCACCCACTAAAATGCCATTATTTTTCGCATAAGCGACAAAATCTTGGACTAAGAGGAAGTAATCAGAATAACCCATTTTTTGAATCACGGATAATTCATAATTCGCTCTATCAATATATTCTGGTTTATCTTTTAAACCTAATTTCTCTAAACCTAAATAAACGTTATTTTTTAATTCTTCATCGCTATTGGATTTAGAAAAATGTAGCATTTCGCCTCTCTTTTTAAAGAAATCAAAACTACTAAGTTGAATAATTTTGTTTGTGCTATCAATTTCTTCTTCGCGATAAATCTTATGATAATCGCTTTCTTTTAAGAAATATTCTTGACCTACTAATGATTTCTCTTTCAAAGTTTCGTTATCTTGAATCGCTTGTGTAATCAATATAGCGACCGCATCTTCTTTCTTGAGATAGCGAATACGAGGGAAAGCCACGCAAGAATAGGTATATTCGTTCGCGAAATGTCTTACTTTATTCGCATAGGCCACTTCGTTTTTGTTTGTCACTTCGATGCCTAAATAGAAAGTGGGGAATAATTCCGATAAATTCATCACATATTTCGTAAATGAGATATCTATCTTTTCTAGACTTTCAAATTTTTCTTTGAAAAGTCCGTGGTTTGTTTCTAAAACGCATAATAAACCCGAATTATGCTCTTTTAAAAATTCATAATTGAGTTCATTTTTTTGATTTGTTAAAGAGATTTTTATGAGGTTATGATAACCTTCTTCGTTTAATACAAATAAAGAGAGTTCGTCCCCCTCAAAAAGGACAGACATACCTAAAATAAGGGGTCTAGCGTATTGTTTTCCTAAATGGGCAAAGCTAGGAAAGCCATGCATCACACCTTCATCGGTTAACCCATAACCAAAATAATCATCACTTTTAAAGATGGATTCTATCTTCTTTTCGGATAAGCCACTTCTTAAAAATGAATAACCACTGATGATATGAAGAGGGGCAAATTTACTCATATCAACATTATATATTTCTTATAGAAAAAAGGTAACAATTACTTGCTACCTTTTCTTATCTAGAACAACTTTTCTAATTCTTCAATTAATCTTGGTAAATCCGAGATGTGATTGAGTTTTGCGCCTGAGGCTTGCGCGTGCCCTCCGCCTTCAAACATCGTGGCGACCCCATTAATGGCCTTTTCTTTACTACGAATGGAAACTCGCCAACAATGATCTTTTAAATCCTCGGTAATAGAGCACCAAGCATTGATACCTTCAATATTGGAGAAGAGGTTAACATTTTCCTTTCCTCTTTCGGTTGTAATATTGAGTTCGCGTTGGATTTTCTCATCTAAAACATAGTAGGCAACGCCTTTAGGAGAAACCTCAAAGTGGTTTAAAATATAGGCTGTCACTTTTAAGTCGTCAATCTTCTTCA
>JAILGI010000020.1 GCA_024696885.1 Bacilli bacterium | reverse complement strand
AATAAATTCAATTGTCGCTTTATCAAAGGCGAAACAACAAAATAGGAGGTTGTTAAAATGAAAAAAACAGTATTAGTATTAGCGAGTTTATCCTTACTTATGACCGCATGTGGTGGTTCTTCAGGTGAAGGTGGAGGCACAGCCTCTAATAAATTAAAGATTCGCTTCCACGTGGATCAAAAATCCTCTGAAGGTATCGCTTATAAGAAAGTGATCGATGCATTTAACGCCGAATATGCGAAAGAAGATATTAAAGTTACCGCTTCCTTCGTCGCTAGAACTGCGGGTGACTCCGCCTATGAAAGACAATTAGCCACCGATAAGAGCGATGGTACTTTACCTGATATCATTACTTTCGACGCTCCTAACTGTGCTGCTTATGCTAAATATGGTTATTTATATGATTTCAAGGATGAATTAACCCAAGCAGAAAAAGATAAATACGTGACATTAAACACCTATAACGGTGGTTTATATGGTATTCCAATTCAAGAAAGTAGTGCGGGTTTTTATTACAATACCTCCCTCTTTTCTAGAGCAGGTATTGATGTATCCGGTATTACTGTGGATAACCCATGGACATTTGATCAATTTAAAGCGGCATGTGCCAAGTTATTAGCTGCCGGTATCACCCCAGTTGATATGCGAATTGACGCGACAAAAGATGAAACAGCGACATATTTGTTATATCCATTTGTGAACGCTGCTGGTGGATCATTCGTTGATGAAAAGACCGGTTTAACCGCGAAAGGTTACTTCAATAGTGACGCTAGTAAGAGAGGTTTCCAATTCTTAAAAGATTTAGTGAACTCAAAATATACAGGTTATGGTATCGGTTCTACCGATTTCTTCACTGGTAAAGTTGGTATGTATCTCTCTTCTGGTTGGACAATCCCAGAATTAGAAAATAAATATCCATCCACCTTCCCAAATCAAAGTTCATGGGGTTTATTACCATATCCACAAGATGCGAAGAAAGCCTCTGCGAATGGTTCATGGTCATTTGCGATCGGTAACAATAAAAGAGAAGATAAGACCGCGGTGGTTAAACTCTTAAAATACTTAACTAGCGCCTCTGCTTCTAAAACCATTACCGATGCAACCGGTATGATCCCCGCCAATAAAGACGTGGAAACTAACTATCAACCTAATTCTCCACGTGATGTCTTATATCAACAATTACAAAAAACCAGTGTTGCTCGTCCTGCTACAGTGGGCTATTCCTATTTCTCAACCGCTTTCTCGCAAGTCGTCTCCAGCCTTGGTGAAGGTGATTTAAGTTCCCTCGTTGACGCTAAAGCCATTTGGCTACAAGAAAAACTCGATGGCATGAAAAAATAAATCGTTAAAAAGGTATTAATATGCTTCTTTCTGTTCTCACCATTCTTCTTGTTGTAGCCCTAATCTTCTTAGGTGTTTTCATCACGGATTTTGTGAGAAGAAGAAAGAGTGAAAAGAAATATCATTTACGTGAATCACTTGTCGCTTATGGTTTACTTTTACCATCGGTGATTCTCGCCTTCTTATTTGTCTTATTACCGATTGTTTTCTCCTTTAAATACGCGTTCTATGATTACAACTTCATCGAACCAGATGTCGAAGTATTTAGTGGTTTAGATAACTTTAAGAGATTATTTAAAGAACTCATTCACAAAAAAGAATTCTATTATGCCTTAAGAAACACAGCGATATTCGTTGTCCTTGTTGTGCCTTTACAAATCGGTTTAGCCTTACTTCTCGCCTTATTCTGCAATAACAAGAGAAGAGGGACGACAATCTTTAAGATATGTTTCTTCGCTCCTGTCGCGGTTTCTTTAAGTATTACCGCTTTCTTATGGGCCTCCATACTAGATAGCAACGAAAGTGGTCTATTAAATACCATCTTAATGTCATTTGGTATGAAAGAACCACAGGACTTCTTAAAAAGTGATTACTTTATTATCTGGATAGTGGCGATGTCCGCATGGCAAGGGTGTGGCTATCAAATGCTCATCTTCCTTTCTGCATTAGGTAATATTAGAAAGGAATTATACGAAGCTGCCTCTATTGATGGGGCAAATGCCTTCCGTCGCTTTATTACCATTACTGTGCCAGGACTAAAACCAACATTCCTCTTTATATTAATAACTGTCTTTATCGGTGCGTGCCGTGTCTTAATTCAACCGATGTTATTAGCTCCTACTTATGATACTCCATACACCACGGTTTCCTATTACATGTATTATTACGGTTTACAAACCAAAGAAATGCAAGTGGGTTATTCCTGTGCGGTTGCTTTAGTGATGACCATCGGTATTGGCACTGTCACCTTTATACAAAGAAAACTATTAGGAGATAAAAAATAATATGATGTCGACCAATGAATTATTAAGACGTGAACCTAATTTTATCCCCGCGAAAAAGAATAAAAAGAAAATAGTGGGAGATGTTATTTACTACACTATAGGCACTATTTTGTCTTTAATCTTTATCTTACCTCTTTTATACATGGTGACCGCTTCTACAAAGAGCCCAGATGCTTACGCTCATGCGTTAAGCGATAAAAACTTTATCTTATTATTCATCCCTGATTTCACCAATTTAAAAGAGACATTTAATAACTACAAAATGATATTAATCGACCATGAATTATGGAAATATGCGCTAAATAGCTTACTTTACGCAGCGATAATCATTGTCTTTAACGTTATTGTTAACGGTTTAGCGGGTTATGTCTTAGCGAAATTTGATTTCCCGGCGAAAGGATTCTTTAACTTCATTATCCTATTCCTCATCGTGGTTCCTATTGAGACGAGTATTATTCCATTATATACGATTATGAAGCAGTTATTGCACCTGCGTCAGGAGATGACCGTATTAGGTGTTATCTTCCCAGGTGTTATATCCATCTTCAACATCTTCTTATTCACGCAATTCTTTGCCTCTATTCCAAAGGAATATGAAGAAGCAATGCATATCGATGGATCAAGTAGAGTAAGAATCTTCTTTGACCTCATCCTTCCATTATCCAAACCCATTGTGGCGACCACTGTTGCCTTCTCCTTCATTGGAGTATGGAACGACTATGTCTGGCCTGACATGATCCTTTATAAGGATACCTCATGGCCATTAGTGCCTGTTCAAGTAGCGTTAAATAGTATACGAACTATTGAAGGCATTGAGATAGGTCAAACTATGGCAGGCTTGGTCTTAACCACAATACCAATATTTGTTATTTACACCGCTGCTCAAAAATACATTGTCAAAGGTTTTGGCACTGCGGGATTAAAAATGTAGAAAGGGGATTATATGAAAAAGAAAGGTTTATTTACAAGTTTATTATTCATCTCTTTATTATCATTAGGTGCTTGTGCATCAAAGCAAGAAGAGAGCAAACCGGAATACAAATTCGCTAAAAAACCTACGATTTCCTTTTCCTTTGATTCCACGAATGGTAGTTATACCAAGGAAAAAGTGAGTGGAGACTCATATCGTATTGATTATGTCTTTGCCGAAGAAAACGCCTCTATTTTATTTAAGAAACCTAATGACCCATTATTAAAACAAGGTGTCAGCGGTAAGTCCTTATACATGGATGGTTTCTCCACAAAGATAAGAATTAATGAATATGAAGATAAAGCCCCGACGAATAAAGTAACATTCTCTACATGGGTTGCCCCACGTGGATTTGAAAACTTAAATAAATACGGCAATGAATTCTCATGCAAAGGACATCCCCGTATGACCGCCTTATTTGACTGGGGTCATATGGAGAATGCAGAAGGCTTCCTCTTTGGCTATGGAAGACTTGGCATGTGGGGATTACAAATGAACCTCCATAATACCGAAACTGGTGAAAATATCTTTGTCGGATATTATGATCCTATTAATACCCTCCCATTATATGAATGGAGCCATATCGCTGCGACATTCGATGGTGAAAAAGGCTATATCTGCTTAACATTTAACGGCAAAGTCTCATATGAAGCTTTAATTCCTGATTTAATGAATACGGAGATTATTCCTAGTGAAGAACCATTATATTTTGGTTATTATTGTTCTCCAATTTATGAATTTGGTATTGCTCGACAATCCCCGGCTGGATTAGTGGATGAAGTGGAAATCTATAATGATTCCTTAACCCCCAGGGATTTAAAAACCTTATTTAATATGTATTCCGATAATGGTAAGGTTCCTGAATTACCATTTAGTGAAGTACAACTCGATACCTCTGTCTATAGCGGTGATCGTTATAGACCACAATATCATGGCATACCACCTGCGGTGTGGATGAATGAACCACATGCGCCTATTTACTATAAGGGTATGTTCCATGTCTTCTATCAACATAACCCCATTGGTCCATATTGGTCACAAATTAGATGGGCCCATATCTGCTCAAGAGATATGATTCACTGGATTTATGTCAAAGATGCAGTTGCACCTCAACAACCAGCATGTCCAGAAGGTGCTTGGACAGGTGGCTCTGTCATCGGTCCTGATGGTGTACCTTGGTTAACCATTACCGCGGGTACCAACTATGTTGACTGGGTGGAAACATCAAGATTCTCCCATCAAAGTGTGTGTTACGCTCACCCTGTAAACCCCGATGATCCATATCTTACCGATTGGACCGTGGAAGATGTGAATACCTTAGTGCAACCAAATGACTGGTCACAAGGTAAAATTGAAGAATTTAGAGATCCATTTATTTGGTATGACGCACCATATTATTACATGATGGTGTCAACCTCTGTCGCAGCTGACTGGGATCAATCTCATGGTGGCTCCACCAATATGTTTAGATCTACAGATATGCGCAACTGGGAATATCTCGGATTCACATTTGAAGTTGACTATCAACTCTATCCCGAACAAGGAAAACACTGGGAATGCTGTATTATGCTCCCAATTTCCACGCAAGATAAATCCGTTACTAAATATATCTTTATGGATTCCCCCCAATACACTGTGGATGGATATGTCGTTGATACCTATTACTGGATTGGTACATTCAATAAAGATACATGTAGATTTATCCCTGATGATCCCAAACCACGTCTATTTGACCATGGTAAAGGTATTTATACTGGTCAAACTGGTTTCTGTTATTTAACCGATGAAGAAAGAGAGGCGGGTATCACTAATTATGAAGATGGTCATTCCGTTATTATCTCTTTAGCCCAAGGTAAATCCGCGGGTACTGATCAAAATAAGATCGCTGGTTGGGCACATAACCTCGCTATGCCAGTGGAAATCTATCTTGCTGATAACTTAGTTGATGTGATTAGAAAACCAGTTGAAGCAGTATCTACTCTATATAAAGAAACATTATATGAATATGAAGGTAGTGGTTTATCCGCCTCTCAATTAGCAGAGCAAGTGAAAAATATCCGTAGTGATATGTATGAAATTAAAGCTAGCTTCACATTAACACCCACCGGGGGTGAATATGACGCTGGTATTTATGTTCGCTATAATCCAACCGAAAACTATGTCGGTACCGAAAGAAGTGCGATTAGATTTGCTAACTATGGCATTAAAGTTGATAGAACTAAATCCACCTTATTAGAATATGTCGATAAATCCGATACATGGACGATACCAATGACCAATAAATCATTTGATATCACCATTTATGTGGACCGTTCACAATTAGAACTCTATGTGAATGATATCGCGACATTAACCACACGTATCTATCCAAAATATGGCGATTCCGACTATATTTCCATGTTTGACAATAATGGCGGTATTAAGTTCACCAAATTTAAGATCACCCAGATGAAGGGCTGCTTTAAGGATGAAGTGGAACCAGCCTATTATGGCAATGTCGGTAACTTAAAGGAGGCTATCTAATATGAAAAACAATATTAAACGTCTATTAGTCTTATCCTTTGCTCTTTCTTTTGTGGGATGTAACAATTCCACTCCTACAGAAGTGAAGACATTAACCCGTTATGTCCAAAATGGTGGTTTTGAAAGCTCTGATTTATCAGGTTGGACCATTGAATATGGTGATGCCTATAACGATGATTCTGTTTCATCGAGAGACACCTTCTATTTCAAAGATGATGACAAACATAATCTCATCGATGTCAATAAAACTGGTAACTGGTATTTATCCGGTCAAGGTTTTGATTTAAAACACTCCCATGGTAGAGTTGGCGCAATTAGAAGTAATAATTTCTATCTCGATGAAGATGGTGTTATTTCTATGAAACTCGCAGGCGGTGCAATTACCAAAAGTAAAGGCGAAAACGCCGAATATAAGAACGAACAAGAAGTTTGTTATGTTGGTGTCTACCTTGTTGAAACCGATCAAATGATCGCCCGTCAAACAAACGAATATTTCTTAGAACATACGGAATCATATGTCGATGCCACTAAATATGCGAATGGTGTTTATCACACGGATAACTTCTCTGAATACACGATTGATTTAAGCGCATATGCGAATCAAGAATGCTATATCCGTATCGTCGATAATGATAGAGATGTCTATTATGGCTATTTAAGCGTTGATGATATTCGTGTTGGCTATACTATCCCTCAAACTGAAGGACAATATTATGTCAAAACACGTCATTATCAAGAAGATGTGGAAGCAAAAGATGAATATCACATTAAGAACCCTGATTTTGAAATTGGTTCCTTAGGTGGATGGACCATTGTTAGTGGTGATGCCTTCTCTAACGAAGGTGTGAACAATGAATCCACATGGTGGAATGAAAACATCACCTATAATCGTGATGGTAATTACCATTATGGTCATTACAACGCCAGTGGTGTTGGTGTCTTGCGTTCCTCTGTCTTTAAATTAGGCGGTAAAGGCTATATCTCCTTTAAATTAGGAGGATGCGCAAATCAAGGATTAACATATATTCGCTTTATGGCGGTCTCCACTGATAATGTCACGGAAATCGTGAAAGTGAGTAATGTGCAATATAAGAACGAACAATTCCCATTTGTTCCTATGAAGATGCACTTATTAAATATGATTCAATATTATATTGATTTAAGTGAATATATCGGTGAAAACCTCTATTTAGAAATCGTTGATAATAACAATAGCTCTGATGAATTAGGTTGTATGACCTTTGATTCATTTGAAACATATTATGAAAGCACTCCTTATTGGGAAGATAAGGAATATTACAAGATTGATATAGAGTCTAGTTATGAAAGAGAACCCGATAGTGATTACCAAGTAAAGAATGGTACATTTGAAACTGGTGATTTAACTGGTTGGGAAACAAGCTGGACTGAAGATAGTCAAAGAATGGGTGAAATCTCCTCTAAATCAACATGGGGATGGGATAATTACACCTTGCCTTTTAATAAGAAAGGTTCCTATTTCTTCTCTGGTGAAACAGTAGAAGGTAATACTGGTTATATTACTTCTAGCTCCTTCGTTGTTGGTGGATGTGGTTATATGACATTTAGAATGTCCGGTGGTAGAGACCCATTAGCGTGCTATGTCTCTATTATCGATGCTTCCACAGAAGAAGAATTATTGAGATTTACCAACTTTATGTTCAATGATTTGAACCTACCTTTAGTGGGTCATGGTTCTAATTTAATGAACATGATCGCTTATAAATGCGATATCTCTTCCTTATTAGGAAAAGAAGTCAAAATTAGAGTGGTGGACTTAGCTACGAAAGATTGGGGCTTAGTCTGCGTTGATAGCTTCATTACCTATTATGAAAACGAAACCGCTTTAGAGAGCTCACTCATCTATAATCCAAACACTCTTGCCTATCAAGAACAAACATCACCTTACCAAGTAAAGAATGGTACATTTGAAACTGGTGATATGACTGGTTGGACAGTAGAGGGTGAACAAATCATGGGTATCTCCCGTGACTATACCTGGTGGAATGAATGCTATTTATATAATAAAGGCGGTTCCTTCTTTATGAATGGCTGGGTCAGTGGTGAAGCTAATAAAGGTTCATTAACCTCCTCGACATTCACCTTAGGTGGCAGTGGTTATATCACCTATAAACTCGGTGGTGGTAAGAACAAAGAACTTTGCCA
Source organism: Bacilli bacterium (assembly GCA_024696885.1). Taxonomy (GTDB): domain Bacteria; phylum Bacillota_I; class Bacilli_A; order RFN20; family CAG-826; genus CAJOLV01. Next base: position 2,478 of record JAILGI010000020.1, on the reverse strand, counting down.
CATCGAATTTATCGATGCGGATACCGGCGATGTATTAGCCACGACTTATAACCAAAAATTCAAAGAAATTAATAAGAATTATTATTACCTTGGTTATCCAAAAGATTTGGCCCAAGATGGTGTATACGCGGCGAATATGGTGGACTATAAAGTTGATTTAAGCGCCCATATTGGTAAGAACATTAAGATTCGTATCGTCGATAATGCCTCTAATGACTGGGGATTATTATTCGCTGATGAGTTTGTGACATATTATGAATCTACTAGCTCTATTCCAGCGTACTGTTTGAGTGCGGAGACAATGTAAAGAAAATGGAAAACTATAAACCCGTATTTCATATTACAGGGGAAAAAGGATGGATTAATGATCCTAACGGAATAATTAAATTCCGTGGGAAACACCATGTCTTTTATCAGCATCATCCCTATTCATGTGTCTGGGGACCAATGCATTGGGGCCATGTCATCAGTGATGACTTAAAGAAATGGGAATATTTACCATACGCTCTTGTGCCGGGTGATGAATTTGATAAAGATGGTTGTTTTTCTGGCACCTCAATTGTCATCAATGACACCTTATATATCATGTATACCGGTTTTATTAATCATGAAAATCCTGAAAAGATTAGACAAATACAATGCTTAGCTAAATCAAGTGATGGAATCCACTTCACAAAACTAGGCGCAGTAATAACAGAAAAAGAATTACCGGACGCTTATAAGACATGTGACTTCCGCGATCCCAAGTTAGTGTATAAGAACGATGAATACCTCTGCTTTGTCGCTGCAAAGAAGAAAAGCGGAGGAGGAAGCATCCTCTTGTTCAAATCAAAAGATTTACAACATTGGTCATTTGTAAATGATGTCTTAACCCATAATAGTGAGGGTGGAATGATTGAATGTGTGGATTATCATGAGGACTTAGGATTATTAATATATTCCGAACAAGACTTCCCTAAAGATAACCCTCACTGTTTAAATATCCATTCTTGTGAATATGAATTAGGAAAGCTAAATGATGAAGGTAAATTCATCCCAAATAAAGAAAAGACATTATTGGATTATGGTTTTGATTTCTACGCTCCTCAAGTGATGAATAAAGATCATTATCTCATCGCTTGGATGGATATGTGGGATAGAAATAATCCCAGTGATAAATATGGCTTCGCAGGAATGCTTACTGTTCCTAGAAAAGTCACAATTGAAAAGGGAAAACTAGTGCAAACCCCACTTATTTATGGTGATTTAGACTGTATCGTGGGATTTGAGAATGTCTATTATGGACACTTATCCGTAGGAACATTACATCTCTCTCTTACCGATTTAAAAGCTTTATCTATTGACTTAAGAATGGGTAAAGATGAAGTTACTAAATTCTATTTAAAAGGTGATGAATTCTTCTTTGATAGAAGTAAATCTGGTGAAGAAATTAAAGGTGTGGAAACCGATGAACTATCTTTAAATGGTATTAGAAAAATGCCATATGATAAACGAAAAGAAGACAACATCTATATCATCTTAGATAAGTATTCAATTGAGATATTTGTTAATGGTATATCGATGAGTAATGTCGTTTACCCGAAAGAAAATAGTAATGCTTTTGAAATAAAATTAACTGCCTCAAAAGCTAAACTATCCATATATAAGTGATGAACAAATAAAAAATATATATTATTTTATTAAAAAATGTTAGAATAAAACATGGAAACGTTTCCATGAGGAGGAATTCCAATGAAAAATATTAAGAAAATTGTCGCTTTAGGCCTTGGCTTAGGTCTATTAGGTGGCGCCGCAGTGGGATTAGGTCAAAAAGGCGTGAAAGTTGCTAAAGCGGATGGCTTAGAAACTTACATACCAATGGAATCCGCATTCTTTACCAACTGGACAGATGATGCTGGATCATTCGCTGATAAAAACGCAACATTCTGGGGTGAGAATTATCACTTCCAAGCTTTAGATACCTTCTTCCGTGGTGAAAGCAAAGAAGGTTGGACAGGTACATTAACTTCTAGAAAATGGACCCAAAAAACCCAATATGTCTATTTCACACTCGGTGGTGCAAGAGACTTTGATCATGGCGATGATGGACACGCTCACTTACAATTCCATGTCGGTGGCCAAAATATTGATTTCTACAACAATACTTTTGTGGAAAATCCAATGACACTTCGCTATTTCAAAATTCCTGATGAATTATACGCCTCATTAAACAAAGAAACCGGCTTTGATATGTCGGTCGATGTTGTTGACCCAGTCGGCTATGGCTATGGATTTGTTAACTTAGGTTATTTCCATGTTAATCAAACATTAGAATCTACAAGTGATGCAATGAGATACTTCCTCAACAACATGAACACTGATAGCCGTGAATGGGAAGTTAATAAGAGACAAGAAATCATGAATACATATTATAATAACGCCGATCAAAGAGCAGTGTTCTTTGCTCCTGTTAATAATATCGATGAAAGTTTCTCCTCT
>JAILGI010000055.1 GCA_024696885.1 Bacilli bacterium | reverse complement strand
TGAACCTGCGACCTTCTGCTCCCAAAGCAGACGCGATACCAAGCTACGCTACGTCCCGCTGGCGCGCCTCACAAGAATCGAACTCGTAACCTCCAGATTCGTAGTCTGACACTCTATCCAGTTGAGCTAGAGGCGCATTTTATTACAACTATTTGCTGCTGGAGGTTCCTGCCGGATTCGAACCAGCGATCATTGAGTTGCAGTCAATTGCCTTACCAACTTGGCTAAGGAACCATTCTTGCAGCGGTATGTATTATATCACTGCTAATCTTGATGTATCAAGAATTAATATTATTTTTTTATTTATAAAAATACATCACGGGTATTTTTGCTTTACCCGTGATGTTTTTCTTTACTCTTGCGAAGCAATTCTCTTTTGTCTAAGTTTCACTTTTACTTGTTTATTAATAACAAAGTAAAGCGCTAAACCGACACCAGCGACGATTTCTAAGATGAAGAGAATTAACGCCCAGACTGGTAAGGAGTTAGATTTGAATCTTTCCCACATCTTCATAACGTAGACGTTCTTTTCGCCATAATCCTTCATGACAGAACAACGGTTAAGTGTCTTTTCATCAGGATATTGGGCATAGAATTGACGTCCAACAGTTTCGGATAATTCATGGGTTTCTTCGTCTAATTCCACATAATAGCAATCAGTGTAGAGTACCATTTCGATTGGATTGGGATCTTCTGGATCTGGAGTTAAATCCACTGTGCCATCGAAGTAATAGGACATATCCACTTTTTGGAGGAAGATTTTTTCTTCTGCTAAGGCTTCTTCATCATCGACGATGAGGATGTCTCCATATGTCTTTTGTGTGGTGGTTGGATTATCATCTTTATCTTTGATAAAGACTTTTTCGTAAACTGTGACTTCTTCGCCATCTTTTTCTTCGGTGGTTTCATAATATAAGCCACAGGCATCTTTACTAGAATCATGAGATGCTTTTAAGAAATCTGGATAGGCTAATGCGACATATTCTTCGCCATCTTTATAGAAGACTTCAAATTCTTCAGTTTCATAACCTTTACCGGTTGGCACTGATTCAATCATTTCGGAATAACGAATATCAAAGAAGTCTCTCACTAAGGCAAGTGTATCGTTGCCACCCATAAAGGATGTATAACCGATGTATTCCATGTTTTGGGCAACAGGGGCGCCATATTCGATGGCTTCTTCACCTTCACCGATGGTGAATCCATCAGTTTTGCAAAGGAAGTTGAGGAATTCATGGGCTAAATCATGTTGTTCTTCGCTTCTTTGACTTTCTTTGAGTTTAGGCATAACCCAAGCATCAAACCAAAGGTTGGAACCGAGTTCAGGAATGGAATAACAAATAGTTTGTAAATTAGCACCAACTTTGACAGGGTCTTCACCTTGATCCATGGAATAGACAGCGTCGCCACTCCAAGCGAGGTTAATACCGATTTTATTGGTAATGATATCTTCTTTACCACTATCGACTTCTAAACCGAAGACGTTTTTCTTTAATTCGTTTAATTGTTCTTCGACTAATTTGACTTGATCTTCATCACATCTATTGAAGATTTCAGTCATTGTTTCTTTATATGTTTTTAAAGCAGCGGCTTTTTCTTCATCGGTTGTGGCAGCTTCAATTGCTGTATTATATTTGCTTTGAGCGGTTTTAATATCATCTTCGAATGTTTTAAGAACACCGACAGCGTATGTGTCACGCATACTATCTTTGATAGAAATGGTATTGTTATACTTGCCATCCCAAAGCATACCCCAATCCGCCATATCTTCGATGACTTCACTGGCTTCATAGCCTTTTTTGACGAATTTCTTATATTCAGGGTTGAATAAGATACCTAAGGTACCCCACATATAACCAACTGCGTAATCGCCCATTGTGGATGTATCGTTTTCCACTTTTTTATTTGGGCAAGGAATGGCGTCAAAGATTTCTTTGATAACCGGAAGAGCGATTGAATTTTCAAATTCGCCTTCGTTATTCTTTTCGCCAAAGTAGTTTGGTACTTTTTCCTTATCTAATTTAATTAACATGTCACTAGAGACTAATTTTTGAATCATGTAGTCACTTGGACAGATTAAATCATAAAGGGCTTTACCGGTTTGCATTTCACTATAAAGAGTTTCGTTTGTATCGGTGGTGTCATAAATGACAGTGACATTACCATACTTTTCACTCTTAACAGGATCATTAGCGATATAATCAGCGAATTGATCCACTAAATCGATTGCGTCATAACCATCATCGATATCTTGTTCATAGATATAGTCTTCCATGTTTAAGACTCTTAAAATGGTGGTTTTTTCATCGGAGGATGAACAACCGGCAAGGGATGGAATTAAGAAAAGAGATACGCCTAAAACGGCTAAAATTTTACTTGATTTACGCATTTACTCTCCCCTTTCTCACTTTTGCAGCATTTTCTTTTTTATTACGATAGATGGAAATGACGATAACGCCCGTGACAACAAGAAGGAAAATAATGGTTGTTAAAGCACGCATTTCCACAGGGATTGGTCCTTTTTTAATCTTCGCTTGGACTAAAGTGGATAAGGTTTCAATCTTACCCGCTCCAGAGAGAAGACCACTACCACGTGTGAAGGCGGTGATGATGAAATCATCTAAGGATAAGGTAATGGATAAAAGGAATCCACTTAAGATACCAGGAAGAATTTCTGGAAGGACAACTTTTGTTAAAGCGGTGGATGGTTTAGCACCTAAATCTAAGGCCGCTTCATACATGGAAGGATCCATTTGTTGTAATTTTGGTTTCACGGATGTATAGACGAATGGTAAGGCTAAGACAACGTGACCAATAAGGAGTGTCCAGAAGGAGAAAATATAATCCTTAAAGACATATGTTCCTAAGAACACAAACATCACGGTTAAGGAGAAAGCGATAACGATTTCCGCATTAACGATGGAAATTTGTGTGGTTCCTTCGATTAATTTTTTAGTTCTTTTTTTGCTATAGAATGTACCAACAGCACCTAAAGTACCGAGGAGTGTCGCCACTAAAGCGGAGATAAAGGCCACTAAGATAGTGTTACCTAAAGCGCGCATAATGGCGTCATCTTGGAATAAGGCAGGATATAAATCAAATGTAAATCCACTCCATTCACCGACGTTTGTGGCTTCGGTAAAGGAGAACGCGATTAAGACCAAGACTGGTAAATACATTAATAATAGGATGAGCCAGATGTAGATTTGACCGAATATTTTCTTTACCATAATCCAGCACCTCTACTTTCTTCTTTTTCTCCCGTATTGCTTGTTAAGAGCATGGAAATACCGATGATAGCTAACATGATTAAGGCCATGAAAGAACCATCGTTCCAAGCTTTGTTGGAGAATTCGAGGTTGATATAGTTACCAAATAAGGTAATTTTACCTTCTGATAAGGTATCAGAGATAACATAGCTCGACATAGTTGGCATAAATGTCATTGTGCAAGCGGAGACAATACCTGGTACTGATTGAGGGAGAATGCTCTTGAAGAACACTTGCACTGGGTTAGCGCCTAAGTCCGCGGCCGCTTCGATTTGCGATTTGTCGAGTTTAAGCATTGTAGTGTATAAAGGGAGAATGACGAATGGTAAGTAGTTTTGCACCATACCGATTAAGGTTGCGAGGTAAGGAGCGTTACCACCATTGATGTTCATCCAAGTTAATAAATCACGTGTAGCACCGGTCCTTAAGACGAAGTTAATCCACATTGGGGCGACGAATAAGGTGACTAAGACAGCGTTTTTATTCACTTTTTTATCAGCGAGGAAGTACGCTAATGGGTATCCAATTAATAAGCACAACAATGTTGTTTGTAGGGCAATAAAGATGGAGACAAATAGGACGTTAATCTTCGACCAGTTAGAGAAGAAATTGACAAATGATTCTACTCTTGGGAAGACCGTCACAATTGATCCATCTGGTCTTATTTCTTCTGCGGTAAACGCATAGAAGACAATAATCAAAATTGGAATGATGACGAATAAGATGAGAAAGACAGCATAAGGAAATGCTAGATACTTTCTTTGAAAATGGAAGAAATTGCGGTTAACACCACTAGTCTTCTTTGACATATTTCTTAATATCGCCTTTCAATGTTAATTTGATTTTTTCCTTTGGAATGGTAATCCAAACGATATCGTTCACATTCCATGTGTAGGCTGTTTCAAAGATGAATTCTTCATCTTGTTCGGTTCTCACCATTACTTGATAGTGATCGCCTTTATAAACGGTATCAACGATAACACCGCTTAAGCATTTTTCATCTTCGATATCGCTGATTCCTAAATCGTTAAGCCCTACTTCGGCGATTACATCAGCGTCGTTTAAGTCATATTTCTTGCCATCTTTACCGACGAGGTATCCTTCTTCATCGATTTGACTACCTGGAAGGATTTGGGTAACATCGGCTTCAAATGGGAATTCGCTAATCATGACTTGGTTTTTGTTATTAATCCAAGCATCTGTATAAATATTCGCGGTGACTTCTTTCTTCATGATTTGAATGTTTTCAGGTTCAATTTCAATCTTGACGATATCACCGATATTTCTTTCTTTGGTGTCTTGGACAGTAACTTCATTCTTGCCCACCATGATGACATATTCATAATGGACACCTTTGAAGATTTTGGTGTCAATACGACCACACAAATCTTCTTTTGATTCCGCGTTAACTTTAGTTAAGATGACATCTTCTGGACGAACGACGACATCCACTTTTTCATTTAATGGGAAATCATCAACGCAATCAAAGGCGTGGTTGAGGAAACGAACTTGTTTTTTACCCACCATGGTGGCGTTATAGATATTAGACTCACCAATGAAGTCAGCAACATAAGCGTTAACTGGTTCATTGTAAATATCGATTGGTGTACCAACTTGTTGGATTTCACCATTCTTCATAATGACAATGGTGTCAGACATGGTTAAGGCTTCTTCTTGATCGTGTGTAACATAAATAAAGGTAATACCTAATTTACGATGCATTTCTTTTAATTCGAGTTGCATTTCTTTACGCATCTTAAGGTCAAGAGCACCTAAAGGTTCATCTAATAAGAGAATTTCTGGTTCGTTAACAATAGCTCTAGCGATCGCGACACGTTGTTGTTGACCACCGGATAATGTGGAAATATCACGGTTTTCTAATTCATCTAAGTCGACGACTTTTAAAGCTTTCGCCACTTTCTTATCGATTTCTTCGTTAGTTAAGTGTCTTAATTTGGTAATTTTGTTACCGTTTTTGTCCGTCTTTTCATATGGGATTTTCTTTAGTTTAAGACCGAACGCAACGTTATCGTAGACATCTAAATGTGGAAATAAAGCATATCTTTGGAAAACGGTGTTAATAGGTCTTTTATATGGTGGAATCTTGGTAATATCTTCACCATTAAGTAAGATTTTTCCTTCGGTTGGTGTTTCAAAACCCGCGATCATTCTAAGGGTTGTTGTTTTACCACAGCCAGAAGGTCCGAGAAAGGTGACGAACTCGCCTTTCGTAATGTCAAGGTTAAAGTCTTCGACGACAGCAGTGTTGCCGAATACTTTCCTCACACCTTGTAGTGAGATGATACAGTTTTCTTTAGCCATACAATCTCATTCCTCCTTACAAAAATAAAGAATATTGATGATAATATTTTCGCAAAAAAATATATATGAAATTTAATCAAAAATGCAAGCGATTTTTTTGCAATTTTTTTCGATTCATTTTTTGAGGTCATTTTTTGTTGCACTTTTGAAAAACTTTTAACTTTAGTTAAACATGTGAAAATTTTGCTTAAATTTTTCATTCATTTTTTTTAACAATTTTTTGCATTATTTTTTCACTCAATTTTTTTGAAGTTTTTTTATCTTGTTTTTTGAGGTCATTTTTTATCATTTTTCTTGATAGTCTTTTAGAAAATAAATAAACTTAATTTAATTAAAGGAAATACACGCATGAAAAAGACATTTGCCTTACTATTCGCGCTTACTACAGTTGTCCCCTCTATGGTGGGTTGTACATCTAATTCCAAAATGAAATTAACATATGGAAGATATTTACCAGAAGATTATTCCGGTAACGGCGCGCTTTTTATTGATTACGCTGATTTATCCATGCGTATGAGTAAAGATGGCAAATACTTAAATGAGAATTTCCTTTTAACTATTGCCCCCACAAATGGATGTGGATGTTGGGCAGAATTCCAACCCATCCTAAAATCCTTTGTACAAAAAACAAATTACAACGTCTATCAAATCAAAATTACCGCGTTTGATGAAGCGGAAACAAAATTTGGTTTAAATATGAAGCAAGGCCATGTTGCCTTCGCCATTATTAATCACGGTAAAATCGTTAAACAATATTTATCTAGTCCTATCTTTGATTACGAAGAAAGCTTAGAAAAAGAAGTAAACAAATACGTCACTAAGCCAGATTTATATTTTGTCGATTACACCGATATAAATAATTACATTTCTTCTAAAGGCGAAACAGTTGTGGAATATATTTGGAACTCTTGTAGTGACTGTCAATATTCTAACCCACAGACATTATGGCCATATGTTGAAAAACACACATTAAAAAATAAGATTTATGTGGTAGATCTCGAATCAATTCGCACTGATAGCGAAGTTTATAAACAATATTTATTAGACCACAAATTATCTTTAGAAGGTGATGAGAATTATGGTTATGATAGAGGTTTTGTCCCCACGATTCAACATTTCACCAATGGCGTTTTAGATGATGCTTCCGTTTACTTCAATGATGCCTTGAGTATGGTGGATGGAAAAGTAAAGGTCACTCGTTCTTTCTACTCTGAAGTAAGAAAAGAAAAACTCCATTATTTAAATGGAGTCGAAGTTACAGTTTTAGAAGGCTTAGAAGTTAAAGAAGACGAATATGTCGAATATAACGGAAACTATTATTGGAATAAGGCAAACGCGAATGTTTACCATAAGCCACTTCTTGAAGCTTTCTTAAATACGTACGTTTTATAAAGATTCATAGAACTCGTCAATTCTCTTGGCGAGTTTTTCTTTTAACGCTTTCTTCACGGATTCACTCGTAAAAGCATGTTCAATCGAATTAGTTAATAATTGATTTACTTCTTCTTTTGTTAAATTAAATGTCTTTTTCATAATGGACATTTCTCTAATTGCAGTGGTATCGCTAACGGTCATATTATCGCTATTGATGGTGACAGGAATGCCTAGCGACATGAATTGTTTTAAAGGAACATCTTGATATGTTTTTAAAGACTTAGTTTGTAAATTACTCGTCGGGCAGAATTCAAAGCAAATATTCTTATCTTTTATGATTTTTACTGTCTCTTTATCTAAAGATAAGTGGACGCCATGACCGATACGAGTGGCGCCATTATCAACCGCCATTAAGACCTCGTCGCTACCGGTCGCTTCTCCACCATGGATGGTGATGTTTAAGTCGTATTCTTTGGCTTTATTGAAAACATTTTTGTAATAGCTACATGGATGTAATGTTTCATCCCCTGCTAGATCAACCGCCACCACTCTTGTACCTTTAAATAAATTAGCAACTTCAACGGTGTCTAAGTTGGTTTGTTCATCTGCGTGACGCATGGTACATAAAATAAGACCAGCTTCCATACCTGGACATTCTTTTAATCCATCATTTAAACCTTTTAAGGCGGCCTCCACGACTTCTTTTTGGGTTAAACCATTTCTTAAATGTAATAAAGGAGCGTATCTAATTTCCGCATAAAAATAGCCTAAATTATATAATCTTTTAACTAGTGATTTTGTGACGTATTCAATAGCGTCTTTACTTTGTAAAATATTACCGGATAATTCAAATCTTTTTAAATAATCAGTTAAAGATGGACAATC